>JBBUEH010000023.1:0-35955 GCA_038078255.1 Patescibacteria group bacterium | reverse complement strand
AGGCTAAATCTGCCAAAGGCAGATCGCCCGACGCTTCAGCTGAAGCGTCTAGGGAGAAAGTAAAACTTGGTGTAGGTTACGACGCCACAAGAAAATTCTTAAAAGAAGATAAAAAGATAGCAGACCAAATTCTAAAAGAAATCAAGAAGAAATTCGCTGAGGAAGTTTAGTTGTTTTTAAAAAGATAATTTGCATAGCAAAATTAAATTTGCTAGTATAATCCACATGTCTCAACTTCAATACAGTGAAATTCGCGAGAAGAAAATAATTATTCATGATGATGAGCCCTGTGAAGTGGTAGAAAGCCATGTTGCTCGCACGCAACAAAGAAAACCGCAAAATCAAGTAAAGCTCCGAAGCCTCGTCTCCGGCAAAGTCTTCCCTGCTACTTTCCATGTAGCAGACTCTGCGGATGAAGCCGAGATAGAAAAGAGAGAGGTAACATTTTTATATTCCAATAAAAAAGAATACTGGTTCTGCGACCCTGAAAATAAAGCGAATAGATTTAAATTAGAAGAAGCATTGATGGGTAACAGTGTGAAATTTCTTAAACAAAATGGAAATGTGACCGCTCTAGTTTGGATAAATAATGATGATGAAGAAAAAATAATTAAAATAAGTTTGCCTATCAAAATGAATTTTAAAGTTAGAGAAGCTCCACCAGCCGTCCGAGGAGACACCTCTAAAGGTGGCAACAAAGTTATAACCCTGGAGAATGGTACGAGCCTAAATGCGCCAATGTTTATAAACGAAAGTGACATTGTCAGCATCAATACTGAAACGGAAGAATATGTAGAAAGGGTGTAATCTTGATTTCTATTTCACCACAAAAGAAAGCAACCCTAGAAACCTAGCATGCTTAATAGCCACTGCGAGCTGTCGTTGATTCTTAGCTGTGACGCCAGTTCGTTTGTGGCTCATTATTTTACCATTGGGATTCAAAAATTTCTTTAAAATTTCAATATCTTTGTAGTCTATGTATTTTATATTGTTCGCTGAAAAATAATCTTGTTTCATAAATTAAAAAGGAATATCTTCAGGATTAATGTCTTCTTCTGGATATTCTATGCTATCAACTTCTTGATTGTTGTTATTTGAATCTTTGGGCGAATTTTGCACTCCAGTAGCGCCTCCTCCTCCCGCCCCCTTAGGCCCAAACTGCGTGCGGTCTGCTATAACTTCAGTGCGATATTTCTTTTCTCCACTTGTTTTATCTTCCCAGCTCCTCGTCTGCATTCTGCCTTCCACCAGGATGGAGCTCCCTTTCTTCATATACTGCGCCACTGTTTCTGCTTGACGACCGAAAACTACAACATTATGGTAATCGGCGGACTCTTGCCGTACGCCATTCTTGTCCTTCCAAACACGATTCGTAGCCAGAGAAAATGAACAGACCTTTACGCCAGAGGGCAAGGACCGTAGTTCGGGATCGCGGGTTAGATTTCCTATTAAAATTGCTTTGTTTAAATACATATTTCTTATTCTTTAAATTAATAATTAAACTGCAACCAGAGCGTCTATTTCTTTGTCAATTTCTTCTTTGTTTATGGGCACAGCTGTTTCATTGAGAGGAGTCTTGTGTAGAACTGGTCTCTTATAGGAATCTCCCCGAATAAATCTCTTGGATGCTATGGTATTTTCTTTGACTGTCTTTAATATCAAAAATCGAATAAGGTTGAGGCTCTGATCGAGCTTCGCTTTGAGTTCTAACACTTTAACCGAATCCATGACAAATTTAACCCAACCAAAATACGCCGTATGAAATTTGTGACGAACATTTAATGTTACTTTCTGCATGGGATAAGCAAGCTCTATCGTTTTAGGCATTTCATCTGTAATAATTTCCCCGCCGAAAGATGATACTAATTCTTTAATATCTCCGTAACTCACCGACAAATCCTCTTCTTTAATACTAGGCACCAGAAGATAGCCGAGCTCGTAAACTCGAGGACTTGCGTCTTCTGTGGTGTCATCTTTACTCTTCGCTTCTTTATCTTGCATTGTAGGTTTCATCTTAGCAAAAATCTTTTAAAAAGTAAATACTCTTTTTGCATTGGCTATTATCGCTTGCGCCACTTCTTCTTCTGGCAGATCTTTTATTTTGGCAATCCTTTTGACTATTTCCTTCACAAAAACAGGTTCATTCCGTTTACCTCGGTGGGGCACAGGTGTGACATATGGAGAATCTGTCTCGGACATAATCATCTCGAGCGGTGTGTTTTTTATTATCTCATCATAATCGTGAGTGAAGGTGATGACTCCAGTGAAAGATAAAGTAAAACCAAAATCTAAAAAACCTTTCGCCTCTCCCAAAGTCCCTGCAAAAAAATGCACATCGCCTTTGACTTTTGCGTGAGTTTTTAAAAGCTCCAGCGCGTCAGAATATGCATTTCTATTTGGGATTGCCTGTGGTGAACCTGTCGAACCATTGCGTATATGCAGCATTAATGGTTTATTAAATTCATTGGCTAATTTTATTTGACTCACGAAAGCTTCTTTTTGTTTTGAAATTGATTCTTCATTACATCTGTAATAATCCAATCCACATTCTCCGATACCCACGACTTTCGGGTCTTTTAAAAGTTCTCTGTAAAATTCTGTGTCAAAAACTTCTCCACGGGAGGTGAAATCCTTGCCACCTTGACCCAACTCCTCCTCATCATGAAAAGATTCCCCAGTATGTATTGGATGAAGTCCTATGATCGCATATACCCCCTCTTTGTACTGATTTGCTATTTCAACTGCCTTTCTGGAAGTATCTGTCTGCGTACCGACATTTATCACCCAAGTATTATTTTCTAAGGTGCGACGAATAACCGCATCCCTGTCTGCGTCAAAGGCCTTGAAATTCACATGGCTGTGGATATCGATGTATTGTGGCATTTTAATCTTTCCTCGGAAACAACGGCTTCTCGGGCTTTTTGTTTGCTCTAATTAAATTTTTAATTAAAACATTTGTCTCCGGCATTATTGGATTCAACATTCGAGCTATTTTATATAAACGAATCACCGTATCTGAAATTAATTTTTTTCCTTTTTTCTCATCTACTTTTACCACCTTAAACGGTTCAGTTTCTTGGATAAATTTATCTAATTCTCCGATTTCGTTCCAAATATAGTCAGTCGCTTGTTTAATATCAAACTTTTCAAAAAAACTAAAATATTCTGTAAAGTTAGACTTCTCCGGAATTTCGGGACACTTTTCTAAATATTTTTCTGAAAGAGTGAGTATGCGCGACGCTAAATTTCCTAATCCGTTCGCTAAATTTGCATTATATGCTTCCTTAAATCTCTCCATCGTAAACGGACTATCTTCAAAAGAAGAAATTTCTCGTAAAAGAAAATATCGCAGAGCATCCGTGCTGTATTCTTTTACAATTTCGTTCGGATTTATAACATTACCGATGGACTTGGACATCCTGACTCCCCCATCTCCAGTAATAAAGCCATGATAAACGATGGTATTCGTTGTCGGTAAACCAGCTGACATGAGCATCCCCTGCCACATGACTGACTGAAATTTGACCATGTCTTTTCCAGCTACTTGTACTTTTTCGCCTTTCAACCAAAACTTTTCAAATAAATCCCCTTGGCTGTCGGGCTCGCCCGCCGAAGCTTTAGCGGAGGCGGGCCAACCCAATGTAGAAAGATAATTTACAAAAGCATCGAACCAAACATACATCACTTGTTCGTCATCTCCCGGTATTGGCACCCCCCAAGAAAATCTTTTCTTCACACGGGAAATTGAAAAATCTTCCATGTCACTTTGAACAAAATTTATAGCCTCAGCTCTGCGCCATTCTGGCAAGATTGATTCTGCTTTAGAAAGATATTCCAAAAGTTGCTCTTTGTAATTTGTTAATTTGAAAAAATAATTTTCTTCCTCTACCAACTCCGGAATGAGTGTCAGATGAAATTCGCATTTACCATTTACCAAATCCTTTTCTGTAATAAATTTCTCACACCCCACACAATAAAGTCCTTTATATTTCTTTTTATAAATATCGCCTTTTTCGTTACATAGACGCCAAAATTCTTGGGCCGCTTGAATGTGTCTCGAATCGGTCGTCCTAATAAAGTTGTCGTTAGAAAGATTAAGGATATTTTTTAAATTTAGATAATTTTGGGCATATTTATCAACATAATCTTGCGCATCTTTACCTTCTTTCTGACTGGCCTCCCAAATTTTTTGCCCATGCTCATCCGTCCCCGTATTAAAAAACACATCTTTGTTTACTAGACGATGGTAGCGCGCCAAGACATCAGCCTGTACAAGCTCCAGCGCAAAACCAATATGAGGTTCTGCATTTACATACGGTATGGTTGTTGTAATATAGAAAGATTTTTTTTCTGTCATTACTTATTTTTGATGCGGGCTAAAGTTTTATCTTTTTCAATGTCATCCAAGAATTCCATCACGATAATCGCCACGGGAATAGCCAACAACATTCCCCAGAATCCACTTAATTCGAAACCAATCAAAGCGGATAAAATTATCACAATCGGTGAAAGACCAACAATTCTTTTGATAATGAGCGGGGCAAAAAGAAAAACTTCAAATTGATGAATAATGAGGTAGGCTCCAGTCACTGTCAGAGCAGATCCAATTCCTCCGGAAATAAAAGAAAAGGAAAAAGCTGGAATCAAGGCAACTAAAATGCCGTAAGGCACGAGCTCCATAGCGCCAGCGATAATCGCTAGCAGGAGAGCATATTCTATGCCAAGGAGCGACAATACCAGATAAATCAACACCGCTACGATCACTCCCAACACCACTTGCCCCTTCATCCATAAGGCAATTTTACGGCGAGAACGATCCCAAAGGTCCACCACATAATTCTCGTACTGAATAGGAAAGATAAGCCGAAGAAAATTCTCTATTCCCTTTTCTTCCAGAGAAAGATAGAAAGAAATAAGAATAATTAAAACGAAATTGAAAATACCTCCAAAGGCCACAGAGAGAGTCGTGAAGAATCCACCCGAGAGATTAAAAATGAAAGCTTTGGAAACGGACAACAGATTTCCGAGGGAGAAATTAGAAGAAAGACTGCTGACGATATCTTTGGCGCCAGAGAAAGCTTCATTTTGAAAATAATTCAAGAATGAAACACCCGGAATGTAAGTAGAAATAAAATTAGAAAAATTATAAATTTCAGTGATGAGAAGCGGCGCAAAAAGATAAAATACTCCAGCTAAAACAAGAAGAGAAACAGCGTATAAAATAACCACCCCAAAAACTCGACCAATTCCAAATTTTTTAAAATAGGGAATGGCTGATTCTACAAAAGAAGCAAGGACAATAGAGGTCAAAACCACCAATACCAAATCACGCAAAAACCACAATAAGAAAACACCCAAGGCAACCAAAACGACCCGAATCATACTGTCAGTAGAGATAGAAATAGAAGTAGAGTGGTTTCGTTCAAACATAAGAATATAATAGCATAAAATACCCCAAAAGCCCACAGAAAAAATATTTAGAATTTTAATATTTTCAGAAATCTAGCTTTTTCTTTTTTTTCTTTGAAGGGTCCGATCAACGCAAGATTGAGTTTCTTTTTTTGAAAAATATCTTTGGCAAGAATTTGGATTTGACTAGCTGTCACTTTACGAATTTCTTTAGCCTTTTCTTCTGCGTTTTTTATTTCCCTTTTCAGAAGTTCTTGTCCACCGTAAAAGTTCGCAATATCATCGCTAGATTCCAGAGAGAGCTTCATATTGCCGATCAGGCATTCTTTAACTTTATTCAATTCTTCGACGCCAACTTTTTCATTTTTTAATTTCCTGCATTCTTCCAGCACGGCTTCAATAACTTCTTCTATTCTTTTATTATCAACACCAGCGGAAATTTGAAATATGCCGTGATCAGTATACGAATCATTCCCGGCACGAACATAGTAACCCACACCCATCTCCTCGCGTAGTTTCACAAAGAGTCGCGAACTCATTCCCCCACCCAAAATTCCCCCCAACACCGCAAGGATAGAATTTTTCTTGTGAAATAAATCATAACTCCTGACTCCCAGAACAAAATGCGTCTGATCTGTCTTTTTAAAGTTGACCAAAACTGCCGGCTTCGTTTGTCTTTCTTTCACTCCTGCTTTTCCGCCCTTCTTCCCCCGCCCCACCTTGCCAAAAATTTTATTGACTTCTTTTAAAACTTCTTTTTCTGTTACTTTTCCAGCAACTATCAACACAGTTGCTTCCGGCAAGTAATGCGCCTTTTTATACTGCACGAAATCTTCTCGTTTCATCTTTAAAATATTTTTCTTCTCGCCCGTAATGTTCCAACCAGCCGGCTGATCCCCATAGAGCAATTTCATCATCAAGTCTTGCACATGGCGCTGGGGCATGTCTTCGTACATATTTATTTCTTCTATGATCACCCCTTTTTCTTTTTGCATTTCTGCCTCGGGAAAAGTGGAATGGAGGTAAATATCCGACACGATATCCAGAATTTTCTTGAAATGTTTCGCTTCGGCTTTAGCATAATACCCCGTATATTCTTGCGCCGTAAAAGCGTTATACTGACTCCCCAGAGCATCCAATTCCTTTGAAATATCAACGGCTTTCGGTCTTTTGACCGTACCCTTGAAACACATGTGTTCCAGAAAATGCGAAATGCCATTGACCTTTTTTGTTTCGTATTTTGATCCAGCTTCCACTAAAACCAAAACCGTCACCGTCGGGTTATCTTTCATCGGGATAGTGATCATCCGTAATCCATTCCTTAAAACTTTTTTAGAGAAACGCATATTTTAATTTATCTTCTCTTTTAAAAATTGAACTAGATCAGAAACTTTTATTCTTTCTTGCTCGCCTGTATCACGATCCCGCACGGTGACTGCATCATCTGTTAAAGTATCGAAATCTATAACAATGCAAAAAGGTGTGCCTATTTCATCCTGTCTGCGATATCTTTTACCAATATTGCCATTGTCATCCCAAGCCACTCGACCAAATTCTGCTTTGAGTGGCATGTAAACTTTTGTTTCAGCGTATTCTGCAAGTTCCGGCTTATTTTTCAGAAGTGGTGAAACGGAACAAATAATCGGAGCGAGTTTAATAGGTAAGTTTAAAACTACTCTTTTGCTTTCCTTAAGAGAATCCTCATTGTAAGCTTCACACAAAACCATCAAAAATACTCTGCCCAAACCAGAAGCAACCTCAACCACATGCGGAATAAATTTTTCTTTAGTTTCTTCGTCAAAATAATTCATGTCAACACCGGAGAACTTCTGATGTTGGGTTAAATCATAATCCCCACGATAATGAATGCCCTCGATTTCGTTCCAGCCAAAGGGAAATTCGTATTCTATATCACACGCGGCCTTAGCATAAAAAACCAAATTCTCATGATCTTTGAAACGAAGTTTGGATTTTGGAATTCCTAATTTTATATAATATTCCATTCTTTCTTTTTTCCATTTTTCATATTCATTCATAGCTTCATTTGGATAAACAAAATATTGCATTTCCATCTGTTCAAACTCTCGCTGGCGGAAAAGAAATTGTCGCGGACTGATTTCATTCCTAAAAACTGTGCCAATTTGAGCAATCCCAAATGGAATGAAAAAAGATCCAGTTTCAAGAATATTTTTATAATTAATATATGTTCCCTGAGCTGTTTCACCACGCAAATAAGTATTTTGATCATCTCCCTCCATATCGAAAATTCCTAAATTGGAAGTGGCCAGCAAACTCTTGGCGCGCACTGAACCAAAATCATATTTGCCACATTTAGGACATTTGAGTTTTTTACGATTAGCATCAAATAAATTATTAATTTCTTTTTCAGGCATTTTTTCGTCTGCCTTAACTCCAATACTTTCAAGTAAATGATCAGCGCGAGATTTCTCACCGCAAGAATTACAGATCACTAGTGGGTCCGAAAATCCTGACACATGCCCGCTTGCCTCCCAGACTCTCGGTGCAGTAAAAATACTTGATTCAATAAAAGCCATTTGCCTATGTTCATCTATCGCTCTTCGCCATGCTTCTTCAATATTTTTCTTCAACATCACACCATAATGCCCATAATCATAAGTTCCGGCAAACCCGCCATATATTTCTGAACCCTGAAAAACAAATCCTCTGCGCTTGCAAAGCGAAACTATTTTTTCCATCAAATTATTTTCTATATTTTTTTCTTTCATATAATTTACAAAAATTACCTACTGGGCATTATTCAACCACCACTCCTCCTCCGGGTGGAGATAAGGGGTCATTGTAAAGTTGGGTGGTCAGGGCTGTTTTACCAACTCTCACTTCCACCTTAGCAAAATCGTCGTGCCCAGTCAAAACCGCATCATTGATCAAGATTGGAGAAGTATTTACTTGAGAAAGAGAAGGTAAAAAAGATATCTGAAAAGCAACTTCTTTAGGAGCTTTGGTGAGGTTGGTACCTTTGGGAATTGTCCCTATATTCCATAATATTTCTTTAGTCGAAGAATTGTAAGTCAAGTTCTCGCTAGCAGGAGAAATCTTCCCCACGAAATTAACCCACACAGGAAGAGAAGACCGTATTACACTTTTTGAAATATTATTAGCTGTGTTGGAAAGAGACCATACTATTGTATAAGTTGTCTCTTTTTCAACTTTCGGTGGAATGAAACCTTTATTGGTAAAAGGTCCAGAATAATAAAGTACCTTAGTTGCCAAGCCAACATCCGAGATAATGCGAATAATCGAGGAGGCAGAATTATTTAAATCTTTCGCCTCATAGCCCTCGAGAAGTTGTTTGCCAGAAATAGAAATCTCTATTGAGATAGTGGGGTCAAGAAGTATCCCATTGGTGGCAGAAAATAAGGCAAGCGAAGAAAGAGAAAAATCAACAGACCCAGCATCACCAGGATTTACTTCTCTGAATTCATTCAAATAATTCTTGTCCCAGACGATCACATCTTCAGATGAATTATAAAATCCTTGTTCGACATTTATGGTTTTGCGATTAACCGCATTGCCAGAAATTTTCGCTCGAATTCTTAAATCATTTATCTTAGTATCTAAATTATTTCTCCATTCTATGGTTCCACGAATGGGGGTCTTCGTGTCGATCGCATATTCTCTCTGGTTTACACCATTGACAAAGAACTGGGTTTCAATAAAAGCTTTGTTAATAGAAATTACATGCGACAGAGAATTAAAAATAACATCAATCATAGATTTATCTCCGCTTGATTGGGACCCGCTTTTGATGTGAAACGATTTTTCTTCTCCGTCAAAAACATCAATGAATTGTCCAGTGATGGCAATGCTCCGCTCTGCGCCCGGAGCCAGATCTCCTAAACTCCAAATATTATTTCCGAAAGAAGGACTCGGAACGGAGGATTTGAATTGAAATCCAACTGGATAATCAAGGTTGAGGAGTATTTTCGAAACTGTTTTAGTGGAATTTAATGCCAATTTTACATTGAGGGTCAAGTCTTGATTCGAACTGATAGAAAGCGGCGCATCTAGGGAAATATTTATGGGCGTAGAACTAATAGTAACAGCATGGAACTTTTCTTTCACGAAAATAGCATTCGAGCCTTCGACCCGATATTCAAGAGAAATTTTTATTGTCCGCACGCTTTGTTCCTCGCCAAAAAGCACCATCTTTAGATTTTCATTCCGAACTGCTCCGGCAGGAATGGTACCCAGCGAAGTACGACTTCTTTCCATCGCAAGAGACGGATCAACAGCTCCACCCTTAGAACTCTTTGGATATTCCACCACCAGGTCAACTAAATCCAAGGCAGAACTATTTTCATTGACAATTCCAACCACGAAGGAAAACTCCTCTCCGCCTGCCGTAAAATTGTTGCCAATCACAGAAATAGTAATATTGTCATTGGACACCGTATTGCCTCCTTTGAAAAATACGAAAGCAGCATAAAAAAGCGTTAAAATAAAAAAAACAAGAGAGAAAACAAAAAATTTTTTAAATATGGAAGTTTTCATAAAAAATTGAGCGGGAGAAAAAGAGACGCCAGGATTGGTTTTTTCTTCATTTTCCCAAACGACGGGTACATCTTTCCTACTTAAATCTGTAAATTTATCTCGGTGTTCTATTTTGGTTTGAAAATTCTTACTGAAAAGCTTCCTTTTAAGTTCTTCAAGTTTGTTTAATTTGTCTCTATCGTCTAAGGGCATCCTGTAATTATAACATAATTAAAGATGTGTTTCCTTAAGCGCTTTGTTGATTTGATATAGTATTTCCCGCCTATTCTTGGAAGCCTCAAAAATGATTTCTTCTTCAAAAGGAGATTTTATAAAATTCTTCAAAATTTCATTTCCGCCTATATATCCCAAGTTATTTAGAATTCTTAAAACGATAATTGTTTCAAGGTTGCGCAAATCTTCCTGGGTTCTGCAATTCTCTAACACAGACAGACTCCTCAATAAATCAGAAAACAAAGCTTCGTTTGGTTCAACTCCAGCAAGCAACCGTTTCAACAACCGTGCAATATTGGCAAAAATTCCAAGAGTTTCTGGTTTTTTTGTAATTTGTTCCAGACCGTTCGTCTTGGATGCATTCGTGATGCGAAAAATATTTCTTCCGGCCACCAGATCAACTTTCAGATAAGTAAAATCTTGCAAGGTAAAACGCAATTTCGAAGACATCTTCCGTATCCCTTGAGCGGAAGCTGTCACTAAACCCAAATCCCGAGTAAAGATATAGTAATATTTCCCGGCTTCTCCGAAATTCCTACTTCCCAAAACTATCCCCTCCGTGTGATAAATGTGATGCATTAGAATTCTTCTTCTTTATTTTCTTTAAAAGTTTTAAAAATTATATTAAATTTAGGGAGAACTAAAGAAGGCACTCTGTGGCATGTTCCAAAGTTGGGACTCAGCATGCCATCATGCACCGGAAAACAAATTTTAGGCTTTACATCTAATACATATTTCATTGCATCTTTAACTCGAGTCCATGGACCAGCCACGGGAAGCGCTAATATTTCAACCAGCTTGCCGGGGTTATAAAAAGAGTCGCCGGGGTAAAATAATCTTTTATCTATAAAATACCCAGTATTCTGTACTTGCCCTATCTCTTCAAAAATTTCCTCATGTCTGCAATCATAAGCCTCAAATTCTATTCCTGAAATTTCTTTCGTAATTTTATTTTCTAAAACTTCATATTTTATTCCAGCTTCGTTTAATAATTTTCCTACACTATTATTTGTAATAATTTTTGCATTTGGATTATTTCTTAAAACTTTCTTTAGAGATTCTAAGTGATAATGATCTGGATGTTCATGGGTAATTATAATAAGGGTAATATTTTTTTCTTGAACCTGCTGTTCTACCATATAAGACCCGGGGTCAGTCATCACCCTTTTACCATTAGTTTCTATGACCAAACAACAATGTCCTAATTTTTTGATTTTCATATTTCTATTTTACCACAAAATCCCGCAAGCTTGAAATTATTGTTTTGACTGTCTCATTATTTATATCTTCCGGTTTAATTTTGCACTTTGCGAAAATTTGTTTTTCTATTTGCCTCATAGCCTGATCGAAGGCATCTCGTTTTTCGGGCGTATAATGACTCTTGTGACTATAGCGTTTTCTTAAATCCATCAGTCGCTCCTCTAGACTCACCACCCCAAGCGGGCTCACTCGATCATCGCAATATTCCATAATTTTTTTACTAAAATTTTCTCCTAAAACAAGATTGGGTGCGCCCAGAAAACTAACAGCATTGATTAATTCTGAAATTTCATCAGAGACTTGAAGTTCTTGAGCTATTTTATTCGTAGCTACATGCTCGTCATTTTCATACTTTTTTACATACTCATCTTTAACATTCTGCCAATATTCTAAACCCTGTGGTTGTAAAACTTCCGGAAAATAATCTAACTTAAATTTAATTATATTCCCCATATCATGAAGTAAACAAGCAGTAATAATATCTTCTTTTGGAAGTGGCTCACTGAAATTATCACAAATCAAAGATGCCACTGCCGCCACTCGAAGCATGTGCTCCTGTAGGTTCGGCATGATTTTGTATTTTTTATAAATCTCCTCTATGCTCATCACCATCTTGTCCCCTGGATTTAGTCCCAGCTTCTTGCGCTTGTTTTGGAGTTCTCTAATAAATTCTCGGTATTCCCCTTCGGCTTTTAATTCCTCTGTAATATCTGTGTTTAGAGTTACTTTAGTTATACCTATTTTTATTTTTAATAAATAAATAATATTCTTTATATTTAATTCATCTTTAATGATATCAATATACTGATCTGATAATTCTTCAGCTATAATCTCTAGTCGACTTAACGGCTGGCGAACTTTTATCCCCGACTTCTGGCGAGCCTCAAGACCAAGAGTAACCATACTTCTGACTGTTTTCATTTTCTCTAAAACTTTGGCTCTAGTGAAGAAGAAAATTTTAAATTTTTGAGTAGGCCATTGTGTTAAATGTACGCTTTCTGGGTCATTTTCATTTTTCAACCTCAACCAAATATCTTCTGCTGTAAATGGCGCTAATGGCGCTATGACTTTCGCTAGAGTTTTTAAAACAAAATACAAAGTTTGTTTTGCATCTTTGTCCCCTTCTTTAATTCGTTCTCTGGAACGACGCAAATACCAAGTTGAAAGATCTCCTATAAAATCTCGTATTGCTCTCGTAGGCTCGAGAAGTTTATAATTGTCGAGATTCTCTGTAGAAATTTTTATTAATTCATCTAATCTAGCTAAAATCCATTGGTCAAGAATATTTTTTGATTTTGGACGGTCGTTGGTTTCTTTTTTTTTATCTCTATATAATTCATAAAAAGCGAGTACATTGTAAAGTAAGCCGAAAACCTGCTGGTGCAATAACGCCACTGTCTTCTCATCAAAGTTTTTCGATTCACCCGGCTGATTGACAGAATACATCCAGAGGCGCAATGTATCCACGCCGTATTTATCCATCACTTGCCATGGGTCGACAACATTGCCGATAGATTTAGACATTTTTTTACCAGTGACATCGAGTAAGTGTCCCAAGCAAATAACATTTTTATATGCTTTACCTCGACCCATTAAAATTCCAATCGCATGAAGCGTGTAAAACCACCCTCGAGTCTGATCTATGGCTTCACAAATATAGTCCGCCGGGTAACCCTTTCCTTCCACCCACTTTTTGTTCTCAAAAGGATAATGATCTTGCGCAAAAGGCATCGCTCCAGAATCAAACCAGACATCCATCACTTCTTTGACTCGAACAAGCGTAGATCCATCTTCTCCAACCAATTCTAGATCGTCAATAAATGGACGATGTAAATCTATCTGACCATTATTATTTCTTGGTAAGGGTAAAAAATCACATTGGAATACTTCGGCATTCTGCATAACAAGATATTTATTGTTGAAATTGTGGAATTCTTCTTGCTCGCTTAAAGATTCGTGGGCAGACAGAAACACGCGCAGTGGATACTCGTGAGAAATAATTAAAATATTTTTTCCGGAGTATTTTTTTTCTAAATCCTGCAAGACCCCAATCACTCTCTTTCGAATATCCTCTTGGTTTTCATTGGGTGATTTTACAGCTCCAGCTTCTCTTAATTCTTCGTTTAGGATAATTTGCTCTTTGGAAATTCCAAAAATTTCGGCCACCGTTTCTGCTGTTTGTTGGGTCCTAATAAAGTTAGAAGAAACAATCAGATCAGGCTTTTCTGGCAACTTTTTCGCTTGTAATTTGACCTGCTCTCTACCCTCGCTTGTCAAAACATCATTTTCTTCTCCGGGATTCAAGCTACCGACATTCTTTTGATTGGCAACAGAACCACCGTGACGCATCACGAAATATTTATTATCAGATTTTTTGACAAATTTCTTTAGTTCCTCAAAACTTCCCAGCACCCGAAAATTATTATTTTTATCAAGCCAAACAGGCAGGGGTGTCCCCCAGTAGCGCTCCCGAGAAATCGCCCAATCTTTTATTTCTCTGAGCCATTCACCAAAACGCCCCTCACGGATATATTTCGGTTCCCAATTTATCTTTTCATTTTGAGCTATTAAATTTTTTTTAATTTTTGGGTCAGACATTTTGATATACCAAGAATCCCGCGCATAGTAGATGAGTGCTGTATGACACCTCCAGCAATGCGGGTAACTATGTTCGTACTTTTCTTTTTTAAATAAAAGTCCCCTATGTGCTAAATCTATAATTATGTCAATTGCGACATCTTTTTCCCCGCCCGACTGAACGGCATCAGTCGTTCGGGCGGGTTTTACAACTCTACCTTCCAAAAATCCTGTACCTTTTATAAATTTTCCTTCGGGATTTACTAAGTGATGTTTAGGCAGTCCAGCCTTGGTTCCCAATTCAAAATCATCCTGTCCATACATTACAGCCGTATGCACGATACCTGTGCCGTCTTCTGTATTTACAAAATCCGCAAGGTAAACTTTATACGCATTTTTTAATTTGGGTTTCTCGTTTTCGGAAATAGTATCGGCAAAAAATGGAAAAAGCGGTTCGTATTCTAGGCCAATTAAATCTTTGCCTTTTATTTCGCCAATTATCTCCGGATTTTCACCGAGAATGGCAATTCGAGCTTTAGCTAAAATTAATATTTCGTTTTCAACTTTTACCTTCACATAATCAATATCTTTCCCCACTGCAAGTGCCACATTTCCGGGAAGAGTCCATGGTGTCGTTGTCCAAGCCAGAATAAAAGCGGAATCGGTGGAAGGTTTTCGAATGGTCTGGCCGGGAGAGGGACCCGGAGAACCGAGGACCTGAGAAAATCTTTCACCGATAGAGCGTATTTTAAACTTCACATAGACCGACAAATCCTTCACATCTTCATACCCTTGCGCAAGCTCGTGCGAAGAGAGTGCTGTACCACACCTCGGACACCAAGGTACAACTTTGTAATCTTTATAAAGTAATTTCTGCTCGTTTATTTTTTTTACTACATTCCAGACGGACTCAATGTAGTTGTTGTGATAAGTTACATAAGCATTTTCTTGATCAGCCCAATAACCCATTCTTTTGGTAAAATTTTTCCATAAATCAATAAATTCCCATACGCTTTCTTTGCATAATTTATTGAAAGCTGCTATGCCATAATTTTCTATATCGTTTTTTGACTTAAATCCAAGTTTTTTTTCTATCTGCAATTCTACCGGCAGACCGTGCGTATCCCAGCCCCCTTTTCTACGCACATGATAGCCACGCATCGTTCTGTAGCGAGGAATAACATCTTTAAAAGAGAATGGCACCATAGTATGAAGAACTGGTTTAGAATTTGCTGTAACCGGACCATCATAGAAAATAAATTCCTTCTTGCCCTTCCTCTGCTCTACGGACTTTTCAAAAATATTATTCTCACGCCAAAATTCCAGAATTTTTTCCTCGCATAGAGATGCTTCACTTTTTTTATTATTCTCTTCCATAATTTTGTTATTCTACAATTCTATAGAATAGTAGAATACTATATTCACCAATAAAAAAACTCGTCCCCGTACAATAACTCAAAGAGTTACGATACAAGGACGAGTTTCTTTTCGCCTGCGATGAGCGAAGTCGAATCGTGGTACCACCTTGGTTGCTTCTCATTACTGCTATAACGGGCTTACCCGCTGGATTCTAATGCCAAAGGCTTTCTTTCCAGGGCTCAGAGGTGATTTCCCCTTCCATGCCTATATTCAAAGTATATCATAAAATACAGAAATGCCAATTAAAATAAAATGTGTTAATATTATAGTTATGGATCAATCACCAAAAATACTACAACAAAACCCAGAAGTTGCGGAACGAATAACTGCCGTAGCAGTGAAATTTCCAAATGGAACGATTCTAACCGGAAAAAGTCATCAAAAAATAGAAGATGACCAAATTGAAAATGATCCCGAACTTAAACATTTTATTTTATACGCAAACTTAGAAACAGGATTCATGATTAAGGGATTTATGACTAATAAAAATAGATTTGTAACACGAATAGAAGCGGCGAAAATAGCATACAATGCTGGTCAAATAACAGAAGACAAAAAAACTTGCCGGGAGGATTGATGAGCTACGATTTAATTGAATAATTCACATCTTCTCCGGAGCTTCAATGCCTAATAAATGCAAGCCTTTTTTCATCACAAAAGAAAAAGCGAAGGTTAAAGCAACTTTATACGGCGAGGTTTTGTCTGTTATATCTATGATGAGGGTATTCCCATAAAAACTGTTAAAGGCCCGAGCAATTTCAATGAGATAATTTGCAATGTAATGTGGTTCGTATTCGGAGGCAGATCGCAAAACAACTTCCGGAAATCTATACAACATTTTTTCAATTTCGAAAACTTCGACAGGCGTATCTTGAATATGTGGATCTGGTAAAATATTTTCTTTTTTCGCTTTTTCTATTACAGAATTTGCTCGAGCATAGGAATATTGCAGATACGGCCCCGAATCACCTTCAAAAGAAATCGATTTCTCAAAATCATACATAATATCTCCACTAATTGATTGTTTTAATATTGAATATTTTATTGCGGCTACACCAACTTGCTCAGCAATTTTGTTTTTCTGCTCTTCATCCCAATCATGATCTTTCAACCTTTCAGAAACAAGATCAATTGTATCTCGAATGAGCAATTCTCCTGTCACAACATTACCCTTTCTCGAAGACATTTTCCCCGAAGAAAGTCGCATCATGCCGTGAGTGATATGTTTCATTTTATCTGTATATTTTGGATAAATCAAAGAAAGAGCTCTGGCCACAACTCTCATATAATCTGCCTGTTCATTGGCTGTCACTACAATAGAAAAATCAAGGTCAGGTTTTGTTTTAAATTTTTCTATCGTTAAACCTAATTCTTTAGTTTCATACATCGGCAAATTTTGCGATGTAATAAAAACTCTAGTATGAAGTTTGGGGTCGTGTTTCTCCGCCTTAAAAACAATAGCGCCGTCACTTTCCTCAAATACTTTTCCTAAATTGTCTTTCACAATACCTTCTCCAATAGGCGCCATCTGACTTTCTAGAAAATAAAAATCAAATTTTGTTCCAAGTATTTTGTACAAATCTTCAAAAGCTTCCATCGTTACCTTAAATCCCCAATCATAGATTGCATTTATTTTTTTATCGCTATGATCGTAGATTTTTTTATTTATTGCATCTATTTCTTTTTTTGCAGGAGATTCTTTTTCTGCGTCACCTAGGTAGATAGGTTCATACTCTCCAGCACCCAAGGAATAACATTCTCCTATGTAATTTGCTTTCGCAGCAGTTGAAAAATCTGGATTTGGTAATCCTCGTTTTCGTAAACCCCAAATAGCTTTCGCCACATGCAAGCCCACATCCCCCTGATAATTTGCTCGGAAAACCGTAGCGCCAGAAGATTCTAGAATTCTCGCCACGGACTCTCCTATCGCATTCGTCATCAAATGTCCAATATGAAAGGGCTTGAAAGGATTCGGATCGGTGTATTCAATCATTATTTTCTGGCCAGAGAAAAGATGATTTTGAGCAAATTTTTTATTATTTAGAATTTCCTCAATACTTCCACGAAAGAATTTGGGAGATAAATAGATATTAATAAACCCAGCGCCAGCCACTTCAATTTTTGAAATTTCCCCAAGGTCGAACCTTTTTGAATTCTTAAGGTTCGACCTTAATTCAGAAACTATTTTTTCGGCTAATTCTTTTGGATTAGCTCCCATATTCTTCGCGCACACCATGGCCACATTCGTAGAATAATCCCCATTCTCTAGATCTTCTGGATGCTCCACAACAAAATCCACATCTTCTATGTTTAAATTCTTTAAGGCTTCTCTGATTAAATTTTTTATTACTTTTTTCATAGTTATTTATGCCCCGTGCTTCCCTCTCGCCCGACTCCTCGCACAGTTTCAGAGAGTTCCTCTACTTCTAGAATATCACAATGCTCAAAATTTTGAATTACCATTTGCGCAATTTTATGATCTTTCGTCATTAAAACTTCTTTGTCAGAAACATTCAAAAGATTCATGATAATTTCCCCTCTATAACTGGAATCTATCACTCCTCCCATCACCTTGAGTCCCAAGTTAAAAGAAATGCTTGATTTGTCCCAGATTAGTCCAACGAAGCCTTCCGGAATTTCAATCGCCACGCCAGTGTGCACTCTCTCTTGTTTCCCAGGTGGAAAAATAACATCTTCCACGCAATAGAAATCCATTCCTGCATCTCCTGGATGTCCATGAGTAGGCAACTTTGCGTCTTTATGAAGTTTTTTAACTTTGATTTTCATTTTGATATTCTTTTAGTAAATTAATTGGAATTTTCATTTTATTTACCAAAAGTAATCGTCAAATCGGTCTCGAGCGCTTTTGCGAGTTTTTGCGCAAATTTAAATGTTGGATTATAAGTCCCGGACTCCAAGCGTGACACTGCAGACTGTCCTGTGCCCAATCTCTTGGCAAGCATTTTTTGAGAAATGTTTTTCTTAATTCTGCTTTCCATAATTTGCCTAATTAAAGAATACTCGGATTCCAGGTTTTTATAAGCCTCGCGAAACTTAGAATCTTTCATTGATTCTTTAAGGTCTTCAATAAAACTAATAGGATTAAATTTTCCTAGTTCTTCCTTTGAAAAACTATATTTTTTTATTTTTTGTTTTTTGATCATGGATTAAATATATCACACATATGTAATATTAGCTAGTAAGCATTTTAAGTCTTTGTTTTGCAAGCTCTATTTCCTTCTGTGGTATTTTATTACTTTTCTTTTTAAACACATGCAAAATCCAAGCTGTATTTTTATAGAAAGCATAGATAATTCTTATATGTTCCGGATTAGTCACTCTGAGTTCAAACATTTTATCTCCAATCGACCTAGAAAGTGGAAAGGTAAGTTCATTTCCCATAAAATACAATTCATAAAGTGCATGCTTCACGCTAGCGTTAGAATTAATATCTAAATTGGTGATAAACTTTTTTATATTAGCACTCACATATTCTACGTTTATTTTAACCATAAAATTTTCATAGATTAAAATGATCTTTAATGATTTTAGCAGTTCTTTTTGCCGATATCCTGGTATTGTTAATAATAAAATTATTTTTCATGAGCAGCGATGTTTTATAGTCCCGATTTCTAAGCATCCATTTTAATTCTTTTACAGTACAGGCTTTGCCGAAATTTTTTCGTGACGGTGACACTATTCTCTTAAACAACTCCTCATCCTCGCAAACAAGGTGAACTGGATAGAAAATTCCTTCGTTTCTTTTTACAACTTTTACTATATTATCCACAAATTTTAAGCCCGACAGACCGCTACAATATATCCTATTCCGAGCATGGGTATGTGTAAATATAATATTTACTTTTTCTTTCATTATTCCTTCTGTAAAATTTAAATAGAATGATTTCCAAATTTCTTGTCCATGTATATTTTCTCTATTAGAGTTAAAAAATCCAAAGACTAAATCTCTAATCGCATGACTATGTAAAAGTTTAAAACCGGTAATTCTCGCCAATTTTTTGGCTGTGGTGTATTTACCAACAGCTGGAGCCCCATAAATGAAGACTACAACGGGTTTTCTATGTTTTAAGAATTTTTTTAACTTTTTCATAAATTTTTTCGTGGATTATTTCTCTCTTTAAAATCTCACCCTTTGGGGCACAATCAATTTTGATAAAATTTTTCAAAAACTTCGAAAGCCAGATAGCGCTTTTGCGAGAATTTATTAAGAAATCAACATCATTTTCGTGAACATCTTTTTTCTTTTTCAAATAAGCTCTTTTCATTTTACTACTTTCACGATGTTTTAAAAGACGCAAAACAATTTTAGTGGGCAAATCCAAATACAAAGTAAGGTCAGGTTTCGGAATACCAAACACTTCGTATTCCATTTGGTTGAGCCATTTAATAAAACTATTTCTTTTTTTTGTGCTCTTGATTTTTCCTCCTTGATGGATCTGATTGGCCGAAACATATCGATTGGCTATCACGATAAACCCTCTCTGTAGCCAACTTTTTATTTCACCGCTAGATTCCCAGCGATCGGCCGCATACAAAGTCGAAGCTATCTTTGGATGTACATTTAGAAAATTATAATACTGTTCGGAAAGACAGTGGCCAATGAAAGCGCCAAAAAAATTTTTGTAGTATTCTGGAAAATCAACTATTTTTATTTTATACCCTTCACTCTTCAGACTCTGCGCCAGAAGCTTGACCTGGGTCGCTTTCCCGCTACCATCTGTCCCATCTATGACGATGAGTTTGCCTTTCTTTGCCATAGAACAACTATATCAGAAATCTATTTTATTAAAAACTTCTTTGAAATATTGATCTAGCCCTTCTTTGTTTTGTAAAATTATTTTTACTCCAACTTGTAGTTCCATATTTTTATTTTCTTTCACTTTAGTTAAGTAAAGTAACCATGTTGTGCAGAAGATTTTTTTAATGATTGTATCTCAAAGCCATTTATCACCAAATCATCATCAATATTTACCAAATAAACTAGTGTCTCGGCCAATTTAGCTACAGGCATCGCAGCGCTAAAATCAGTTTTATGATCTCCCGCTTTTTCAAAAATATTAGTATGAAAAAATCCAGGATAAAATCCCACAACACTAATATTGAAAGGATTTAATTCCATTTGAAGACACTTAGTAAAACCTGTTATAGCCCACTTTGAGGCACCGTATACAGAACGATCAACTTTTACATTAATACCAGCTTGTGAAATTATGTTAATAATTCTCCCTCTTTTTTGTTTTTTAAACTGAGGCACTAAGGCATTTACCGTCAAAATAGTTCCAAGCGTGTTTACTAAAATAGTATTTCGTATTTCACTCGGACTATTTTCATCAATCGGACCTTTGATCCAAACTCCTGCGCAATTTATTAAGCAGTCAACTTTTTTATATTTTTTTATAATTTGAGAAAATGCATCTTGAATTTGTTTTTCATCAGTAATATCACAAATAATTCCTTCGCATCCCAATTCTTTCGAAGTTTTTTTTATTTCTTTCACATTTTTGCCCAAAATTACAACTTTATTTTTGAGAGCTAAAATTTTAGCCGTCGCTTTTCCTAGTCCACTATTCCCTCCTGTTATGACAACAACCTTTTTATTTGATTTCATAAAATTTTACACAAACTTCTTAGGAATTGGAAACTTTTTCGCCAGAGCTTTGATTTCTTTATGCACTTTTTCTTTTAATTTTTTATCATCTTTATTTTTAAGAACTATAATCATCAATTCGGCGACTCGTTTGCATTCTTTCTCTTTGAAACCTCTGGTGGTGATCGCCGGCGTGCCAAAGCGAATGCCTGAAGGATCGAGAGGCTTCCTGGTATCTCCCGCAATAGAATTCATATTGAGGGTTATCCCCACTTCATCAAGCACCGTCTGAGCTTCTTTCCCTGTCACCCCTAAAGAGCCAAAAACATCAGCCAGAATGAGGTGATTGTCTGTCCCGCCTCCGATCATGCGAATTTTATTTTTCTTCAGAACTTCCGCCATCGCTTTGGCATTTTTTAAAATTTGCTTCGCATATTGTTTATATTTTGGCGTCATGGCTTCTCTAAAAGCCACTGCCTTCGCTGCAATAATATGCATATGCGGACCACCCTGAATGCCGGGAAAAATTGATTTATCTATTTTCTTGGCAATCTCTTCACTTTCTCTCGTCAGAATAATTCCTCCTCTTGGGCCACGAAGCGTTTTGTGGGTAGTAGAAGTAATAATGTCAAAACCATCATCAAACGGATTACGAAGAACTCCGGCGGCAATCAGTCCAGCAATGTGCGCCATGTCTGCCATGGTGATCGCCCCTACTTCGTGCGCAATTTCTACAAATTTTTTATAATCAAGGGTTCGGGAGTATGCCGAAAATCCGGCAAGAATTATTTTTGGTTTATGTTCCAAAGCCACCCTGCGAAGATTTTCATAATCAATTTCTCCCGTTTCCGGATTTTTCATTTTATAAGTAACAAATTTGTAAATCTTCGCCGGAAGAGTCATCGGATGTCCATGGGTCAGATGCCCTCCATGAGAAAGATCCATTCCGAGGACTGTATCTCCGGGTGAAAGGAGTGCCGCATACACAGCCAAGTTTGCCGGAGCGCCAGAATGCGGTTGGACATTCGCAAATTTACATTTAAATAATTTACAAGCTCTTTCTATCGCCAATCGTTCTATCTGATCTGTAAATTCTTGTCCGCCATAATACCTGCGACCCGGATAGCCTTCAGAATATTTATTGGTAAAAACCGAACCATTGGCTTTCAACACATCCTCGGAAACATAATTTTCAGATGGTATGAGCTCCAAACCCTCCGCCTGTCTTTTTTCCTCTCCTTTGATTAATTTTTCTACTAGTTTGTCTCGCATGGTTTCATAATATCACAACTACTTTTTAAATGAAAACTCGATATTCTCGCCATCAGATTTCAGGATAATAGTGCCGAGCAAATCAGTGCGGAAAATTTCGGCACCTAATTGAGTCAAAGTGTCCAGAGTTTCTTGGTGTGGATGACCATATTTATTATTTTCCCCATTTGAAATCAGGGCATAGTCTGGAGAAATAGCTTGCACAAATGGGGCAGACGAAGAAGTACGAGAGCCATGATGAGGAACTTTTAAAACAGTACTTTTGAGCGCTCTTTCAGAAAATTCATCCAGCACTATTTTCTCTGTTCTTGCCGTACTATCTCCAGTCAACATGATGGATATTTTACCGTAACTCAACTTCATTACTATTGAACCATCATTTGGCGACCAAGCAGAAACATCTCTATCGGGAAATAAAACATCTAGCACTACGCCACCGCCTAGATGAAGTCGCATTCCCTTCTCCGCTTGAATATTTTGAATATTTTTATTTTTTATTTCTTCTTTAAGATTTTGATAAATTTTAGAATCATTGCGTGTGCCGGATTCGAACACCTTATCAACTTTATAAACTTTCAAAACATCTAGAAATCCGCCCATATGATCTTGATCAGGATTCGTAATAATGATCGCATCTAGGTGTCTATCGAAAGGCGACATGACCTGCGCCAGCTGACCCGATATTTTGCGGGGTGGACCGCCGTCCACCAAAATCTGCGTCCCCGTCGGAGATTCTATAAAAAGCGCATCGCCTTGCCCAATATCCAACACAGCAAAAGTAAAACCTCTGCTCCAGCTTTTCAAATCAAGGTAGAAAAGAAAAACGGTAATCACTAAAAGTAATAGGGTAAGAAAAAATAAGCCATACTTTTGGATAGGTGTTTTGTATTGTTGAAACATGTTACAATATTAACATATATGAAATTTGAAGAAATGAAATTTAATATTGGGGAGTTGAAGGGCCTCTCGGCTAAAAACATTGAAGAGCATTTGAAACTCTATGCAGGCTATGTCAAACATACTAACCTAATATTGGAAAAAATTAATGAATTAGCATTAGATGCGGAAAAAAACGCCTACGCACTGGGTGAAGTCCAGAGACGATTTGGCTTTGAATACAATGGCATGCGAAATCATGAAGTTTATTTCCAGTCTCTTTCTGGTGGACCTCAGGTTCTGGACGAAAACAGCGAATTAAAAAAAACCATCGCAGAAGAATGGGGCTCTTTTGACGCATGGCTCAATCGTTTCAAATCTATTGCCCTGACCCGTGGCATTGGCTGGGCAATGCTCTACTATGATAGGAAAGAAAAAAGGTTGTTGAACGCATGGGTAGATGAACAGCATCTGGGGCAACTTCAAGACTGCACACTTGTTCTGGCTCTAGATATGTGGGAACATTCTTTCGTTTTTGATTACCAACCCAGTGGCAAAAAACAATATATTGAAGATTTTTTTGAAAATCTAAATTGGAAAGTGGTAGAGAAAAATTTTACAGAGGCTCAATAAAAAAAGAAAATCAAAAATAAGGTTTTTAAGGGGTTTCGAGGCTGACGAGCCGAGAATTTCAGGATTTTTTAAGCTTCAAAAAATCCGTACCGGCAAAAATCTTATTTTTGATTTTCTAAAAAGAAATCTTTTATACTCCTGCCAAAAAGCATATAAATAAAATAGGCATAAATTAGAAAGGTCAAGATAAGTGGGAAATTAGGGAAAGAAAGTGAGGCAAAGGGGATGTGTGCAAAAAAATTAATTACGGCCAGTTCGTAGCGCAGAAATAAATAAGATAAAAATCCCAGGGGCACAGCCAGAGTATGTGAGACAAATCCTGCAAAACCAGTGAGGAAGCCAAGTATCATCGTAAATGGAATAAAAGGTAAAACTAAAAAATTCGCCGGCAAGGCAACGAAGGAAAGATTACCCATTTTATAAAGAATAAAAGGCAAAACGAAGACATAAGCGGCGCAGGTGACAGAAATTATGTCCCGCAATTTGAAATAATCTGGCACCCATAAAAAATATTTTTCAATTTTGGGAGTAAAAAATATAACCGCCACCGTAGCAATGAAAGAAAGTTGAAAAGACACATCATGGACAAGCACAAATGGGTTGATAAAAATCATCAGAACCCCAGCGAGCAAGAGCGCCCGGGCGACATCATAGTTTCTCCCGGTCGCCCGGGCCACCAATACTAGCGTGGCCATTATTCCCGCCCGAACCGCCGTGGAACTTCCTCCTGTCATTAAAACAAAAAGTAAAATCGCAAAGATCCCCACCCCGATACCGAGATTTTGGGGCAAAAATTTAAATAATTTCATCAACCATTCTGCAATTATTGTCACATTATAACCAGACAAGGCAACGATGTGAATCGTACCTGTATCCACAAAACTAGTCCTTAATTCCTGATTAAAGGCAGATTTTTCACCCAAAATAAGTCCTCCCATCAGTAAATTCTCAGGAGAAGATATTACAAAATTCATTTTTTCCAGAAATTTTTCTTTAACAAAAAAGAGCGCACTTTTTACTCTGTTGCCGTTTCCTCTCGAAATAATTTCTACATTCCCATAATTCATGACGAAAAATATTCCATCTTTGCGTAAATAATTTATATAATCAAATTCTTTCCCCTGATCAGTGCTAAAGTTTTCTGGTTTTTCTAAACGGCCAGAAAAGTTTACCTGGTCGCCATATTTAAAATCCTGACCGAAATTTGTCGTGACTAAAATTTTGGCGAGAAAAGGTCTTGCCTTTAAAGATTCCAAGGCAAGACCTTGAGGAGCCAAAATTTCAACAGTTAATTTTTGATTATTTTCTCTGATATCCGGCGCATCTACAATTTTCCCGAAAAAAGTTACCTTTTGTCCCACTTGTAATTCTAAAATTCTCGGTGCTATTTTATCAGCAACATGAAACCTTAAAATTCCCAAAGAAAATACTAATACGAAAACCGAAATTACAATTCCCCAATTATTCTTTGAAACTAAGCTGAAAAATAAAACTAGAAAAAACGATACTACTCCAATCCAAACCGCCCAATAAATATTTACAAAAACCAAGGAACGCAAAAATACTCCAAATACAAAACCAAAACAAGCTCCATAAAAAATTCTATCTTGCATTTAACTTACTTATTATTCTTAAGTTCCACTGGCTCACCCTCGGCAAAGCTCGTAGCAATTAGGTCTGTTCTATCGTTCCACTTGTTCCCATTATGCCCTTTAACATAGGTCCATTTTGGTTTCAACTCATTCGTAAGTTCATAAAGTTCTTCCCAGAGTTCCCGATTTAAGACTGGCTTTCTGTTGGCATTCCGCCAATTATTTTTCTGCCAGTTGAAAATCCACTCCGTGATTCCCAAAATTACATATTTAGAATCAGAAATAATCTCTATATTACACCCGACTAGGTCTTGCCTAGTCAAAATATATTTCAACGCTTCTATCGGCGCTGTCAATTCCATCTGATTATTCGTCGCATGATTTACACTTCCACCTATCTCAATCACTTTATCATTCACCCCCACCAGAAAAACCACCCCCCAGCCTGCCCGCCCAGGATTGCCCTTCGCCGCTCCGTCGGTATAAATTTTTACTTTATCTTGTTTTATCATAGTTTTTTACATAATATCTTCCACCCTTAATCTTAACTCTTCTCTGCCCCGAAATCTAGATAAATCGAACGACGCAAGCAAATTGACATTTAGTCCTTCGGATAATTTAGTTTCAAAAGAATCGTGATTAGAAAAAAAGGAAATCGCCTTAGCTTTTGCGCCACCTCCGTCAGAAAAAATAATTTCCAAATGTTCTCCCGAGCCATTTTTGCCAAACTTTTTTATTTTTTCTATTTTTACACCCTCGAAAAAGAAAACAGGCTTCGGATTGCCCAGACCAAAGGGCGCCAGCTTTTCTATTTCTTTCCAGTTTTTTAGATTGACCTCTCCTAGGGTCAATTTTACATCAAATACCCCCTCCGCCTTTGGCACCTCCCCCTTAGTAAGGGGGAGATCAGCAGAAATAATTTTCTTAAAATTATTAGATAGTACTTCTTCTAGAAAATGAATTTTGTCACTGTGGACAGTGAATCCTCCGGCCAATTCATGCCCGCCAAAATCTATAAAAGATTCTCGAGTTTCCGTCATGAGTTCGACGATAGACACTGAGCCATCACTTCGACAAGAACCTTTGATACAATCATTCTCATCTTTCCCCCAAACAAAAACCGGCTTTTGGTATTCATCAGAAATTTTTCCGGCCACCAGACCCAAAACACCCACCCGCCAATCTGGACTACCAACAACTATTACTTCTCTCATTTCTCTCTTCTCAAACTTTTTATTTATTTCACGCATAATCCCCGCAACAATGCTTTTCCTTTCGTCATTTATTTTTGACAAATGGTCGGCCAGCCTACCCGCCTCCACCTCATCCCCTGTTGCCAGAAGTTCAAATGCTCGCATCGGATCATCCATCCGTGAAGCAGCGTTCAGCCGTGGAGTTATCATGAAACCCACATCATCTTCGGTTAGATATTTTTGGTCAATGTTTATTTTTGCCAGAAGTTTTTGCAACCCCGGACGAGGAGACTTCCTTAAAACTTTCAGACCAAAATATGCCAGAGCTCTATTCTCGCCCAAAAGCGGAACCATATCGGAGAGGGTCGCTAATCCCGCCATGTCGAGCATCCATTTTTCAGCGCCTTCTTTTGTCTTAAAATATTCTCCATACTTTTTTATAAATCCTTGCGCAAATTTAAATATCACTCCGGATCCACACAGCATTTTTTCAGAATAATCATCCACTTTAGGATTTAAAATTGCATATGCACGAGGTAAAACATCTTGAGGTAAGTGGTGATCCGTAATAATGACATCAATACCATCCACTTCAGCTTGCGCCACTTCAGCCACTGCTGTAATGCCGAGATCAATAGTTATCAACAACTTCACTTCAGACTTGGTAAATTGCTTGATAGCTTCTAAATTTAGCCCGTACCCTTCGGAATTCCTTTGTGGAATGTAAACTTCGTAATTTTTGTATTTTATTTCTTTTAATAAATCTACTAATATTACTGCCCCCGGGATTCCATCACAATCATAGTCCGCATAAATAATTATTTTTTCATTATTATCTATTGCTTCATAAAGACGGACGCAGGCTTTCTCCATATCTTTCATTAAAAATGGATCGTGTAAATCTCGTTTATAATCTGGGTTTAAAAAAATCTCGGCTTGAACTGGATCGATGATACCTCTTTTTTCTAAAAGTTCCCTCAATAACTCGCCGTATTTCTGCATAAGTGAAATTTTAACACAATTTGCTATAATATACTTATGGACGATTGTATTTTTTGCAAAATAGTGAAAGGAGGGGCTCCATGTTATAAAACATGGGAAGACAAAGAGCATTTAGCTTTTCTGACACCCTATCCAAACACTGAAGGATTCAGCGTGGTCATAACCAAGAAACATTATCCGAGCTATGCTTTCAATTTACCAGATAATGTTCTAAAAAAATTAATTATTGCTTCTAAAAAAGTGGGAAGGCTCTTAGATGCAAAACTCGAAGATGTCGGAAGGACGGGGATGATTTTCGAAGGTTTCGGCGTAGATCATGTGCATGCAAAGCTTTTCCCCATGCATGGAACTAAAGATAAAAAGTGGAAGCCGAGAAATTCTAATATCAGAAAATACTTTAAAAAATATGAGGGCTATATTTCGTCTCACGATTACAAAAGAGAAAGCGACGAGAAACTTAAAAGAACAGCCGAAAAAATAAAATCTAAATAAACTATTTCAGTAGAAGTGGCGTAAGTGCTGGGAGTTCACGGCCAGCTAAGAATTCTAAAGTCGCGCCACCGGCTAGGCTGACATGGGAATAATCATCCAGGCTTCCATACTTGCGTACCACATCAATAGTCTCTCCTCCAGCGACGATTGTTTCACCCAAGAAATTTGCTTTCAGATTTTTCATTGCGTTAATGATCACTTGAGAACCAAAAGAGAATCTTTCGTTTTCAAATTTACCCATGGGCCCATTCATGAAAACAGTCTTCGACTGACTGATGACCAAAGAAAATTCTTCCAGAGTCTTTCGCCCAATATCAAACGCCATCCACCCCATTGGAATTTCCTCTGTGGTAATATCAATGGTTTTCACTGTCACCCCATCGGAAATAACCAGATCCACGGGAGTGATGATCTTTTTACCTAAAGTCTCCGCTTGTTTTAATATTTCTCCAGCGTCTTGGATCCAATCTTTTTTCTCTCGCTTCATTTTATCGACAAAAACATCTTCAATAAAAGAACTTCCAATAATTCTCCCCTGCGCTTTCAAGAAAATATTAGCGACAGCGCCCCCGACTAAAAAAGTGTCAGCGACATTAAGCAGATTACGAATGGCATCTACTTTGTCAGAAATTTTTGCCCCGCCCACAATGACGGTGAAGGGATGTTGGGGCTTTTCTAATAAAAGAGACAACATTTTAACCTCATGCTCTAGATAACGACCAGCCACCGTAGGCAAAATTCTTTGAATCCCAGTGGTGGAAGCATGGATTCGATGGGCTTGAGGAAAAGCGTCGAAGACGACCAGATCTTTCCCGACGCAAAGTTTTTTAGCAAATTCATTATCATCAATCGTTTCCTCGCTATGAAAGCGAACATTCTCCAACATAATAATGTCTCCGGGCTTCATGTGCGCCACCTCCAAATCAACTTCTTTGCCGATACAGTCGTCTACTTTCAAAACTGGATGATTTAAAAGTGCGCTTAATCTTTTTGCATGAGGAGTGGTTCGAAGCCCTTCGACCACCGCCCCATCCGGTCGTCCAACATAGGTCAGAATAACTATTTTACAATTTTGTTTCAAAAGATATTGCAGAGTGGGAAGAGTCGCTGCAATGCGAGAATCGTCTGAAAGTTCAAAAATCCCATTCACTTCTTGAAGTTCAATATCATAAGGAGCGCGGTAAAGAATAGTTTTGCCGTTTATGTCTAGACTGTCGAGCGTTTTAAGTTTCATATATATTTTTTAGAAAATTTTACAGAGTAAGGTTTTCGAGCTGGTCTGGGGATTTTTTCCGAGGACCCGAGAAAACCTTACTCTGTAAAATTTTCTGCAATATTAATAATTTCGACAAATTTTAAGGCGTCCAGGCTGGCCCGACCGGGCAACAATCCATCGATCCCTCCATTTTTTAAAAAATCTCCCGCATCTTTTTCATTGGCAGAACCACCGTAAATTATTCTAATTCTGCCTGCCTCAGAACCAAATTTATCTGACAGTATTTTACGAATAAAAATAGCCATCTCTTGCGCATCGAGCGCCGTAGCATCTTTACGAGGAAGAGTACTAGAAAGTGCCCACACCGGCTCGTAGGCAATGATCACTTTGGAAATTGAATTTTTAGAAATTCCCTGGAGACATTCCACCACTTGCTCTTTCACCATATTAAAATAAGCATGACTGGCATCTCTGGTATTCTCTCCCACACAAAGTATCGGCACCAGTCCGGAAGCCAAGGCTCCTTTTATTTTTTTATTCACCAAGGTATTCGTTTCGCCCAGAGAACGCCTTTCTGAATGACCCAAAATCACATATCTGACGCCAAGGTTGTAAAGCATGTCAGAAGAAATCTCTCCAGTATAAGGTCCCGCCTCGTCCCAGAAAGCATCTTGCGCACCAAGCTTTACCTTGCTTGTTTGAATTTTATTTAATTCATCTAAGTAAATAAAAGGCGCGCAAATTATTATTTCGGTTTTTTTTGTGCGATTTACTGACTTCACTATTTTTTTAAATAATTGTTCTGCATCTTTCATCGTCCCCGGATTCATCTTCCAATTACCTATTATTATTTTCTTTCTTGCCATGTAGCAAATTATATCATAATGAGTTAAAATATAGATAATGAATTCTCATACTAAAAGAAATGGATTCACATTGATCGAGACCTTGGTTGGTAGTGCAATTTTTTTATTAGTAGCGTTGTCCGCATACAAAGCCTTCGGACTGTTGATGGATGCTGTCGCATCTTCACAAGCGAAATTAGCAGCCACAGCATTAGCTAATGAAAAATTTGAGATTATGCGCAATCTCGCCTATGGTGATGTTGGCATCCTGGGAGGGCTTCCAGTGGGTAAAATTCAAAGAACAGAAACAATACTGCGAGATAATTATTCTTTTACTGTGCAAACAACGATAAGAAGTATGGACGATCCTTTTGATGGCATAATTGGAGGAAATCCCAATGACACATCGCCGGCAGATTACAAATTGGCAGACTTAGATATAACATGTTCAAATTGCAAAGTATTTTCTCCGCTTAAATTCACCACTTTAGTAGCCCCCCGCGCGCTCGAAACTGCATCCACAAATGGAGCCCTTTTTGTTCAAGTTTTTGACGCAGATGGCATCCTTATTCCTAATGCCTCAGTTCACATAGTAAACACTCAAACAACCCCGGATACAATTATAGACGAAGTAACTGACAATATTGGATGGGTAAAGATAGTGGATGCGCCACCCGGAACAAATGCTTACAATATTATCGCCACAAAATCAGGATTTTCCCAAGACCAAACATATCCGATAGGCGGAAGCGCTGGAGCGAACCCATTAAAACCGGATAGCACTGTCGTCTTGCAACAAGTTACTCAAACTAGTTTATCCATAGACAAAATAAGTTTACTTAATGTAAGCACAGTAGATTCTTCTTGTCTAGCGCTTCCAAACATTGGTTTTTCCCTGACTGGGACAAAATTAATTGGCGCGCCCGCGATTTCAAAATACGGAACGCAAAATTTCACCACAGACGCAACTGGATCTTACGCGCTCACAAATCTAGAATGGGACACTTATGGGGCTTTGCTCACATCTCTTTTATACGATCTAGCTGGCACCACTCCTCTGCCAACTTTTGTAATAAATCCAAATGAAAATAAAACTCTGCAAATGGTAGCTGTCCCCCATGTGAATAGAGCCATTTTGGTTTCTGTAAAAGATTCTTTAAACATAGCTATCGATGGAGCTACTGTCCGTTTAGAAAAAATTGGATTTGATGAAACCAAAACTACGAATTCTCTCCCCTGTCCGACACCGGGTCAGGTTTTCTGGAATGGACTTCCTGTTGGCGCATACACACTCACTGTTTCTAAGACTGGATATCAAACATCTGTTAGTTCTATTGACATGTCTCCTTCTTGGCAAAACCAGACCATAACTCTATCCCCATAAATGATAAAAAACTTTTTAAAAAATAAAAGTGGATTTACTTTGGTGGAAACACTCTTTGGCGTAGCTATTTTTATTTTAATAGTCGTGGTCCTTACCCTCTTTTCCAAAAATGTTTGGATCTACAACACTTTCATCTCGGAGGGGCTCGACAGTACTGATGCTGGCAGACTGGTTTTAAAAAATATGGTCTCGGAAATACGCACAGCCTCCACCGCCGATACCGGGGCGTACATGATAAACCAGGCGACGGCATCATCCTTCACTTTCTACTCAAATATAGACAACGATGCGCAAAAAGAAAAAATAAGATATTTTCTGAACGGATCACAGCTACAAAAAGGGGTCATCAAGCCGACAGGCAGTCCACTTTCTTACAATCCTCTTAACGAAAAAATTTCTACTCTTATGTCGAATGTGACAAACGTTTCTATTTTCAGCTACTACGATAAAAATTATGACGGAACGACTGCAGAACTTTCTTCTCCGGTAAATATCTCTTCTGTGCGTTTAGTAAAAATAACTTTAATTATGGACAAGGATCCGAACCGCGCTCCAGCCCCAGCTACATTTTCTACACAGGTATCAATAAGGAATCTAAAAGACAATTTATGATTTACAAATTTATAAAATCCAAAAAATCAGTTAGTAATTGTCAGCTAGCTGGCATGATCATAGTACAAATTATGGTATTTGCCACAATTGTCATCATGCTTATTGGCGCTCTTTCCTCTTGGGCAGCAATAAGTATAAAAGCAGGTCGCATAGCTTTTAATCGAGAACAAGCCTTTCAGGCAGCGGAAGCTGGGATAGATTATTATCGCTGGCATCTAGCGCATGCTCCAAGTGATTACCAAGACGGTACAGGAGTGGCGGGACCATATGTACACGCTGTCAAAGATAGAAGCGGCAATACTGTTGGACAATTTTCTCTTGACATCACAGCTCCAATCTTGGGCTCCACTCTGGTAAAAATAAAATCTACCGGATCTTCATCACTTGATCCATCGTATATAAGAAAGATAGAAAGCCAAGTAGCCAAACCTTCTATCGCAAAATACTCAGTAGCGGGAAATAATGCATTTCGTTTTGGCGCAGGCACAGAAATTTTCGGACCAGTACACGTCAATGGAGGAATTCGTTTTGACGGTCTAGCGCACAATATTGTTACGAGCGGAGCAACAACTTATACAGACGCAGATTCTGATGCTTGCACTACCACTAATTCTTGGGGTGTGCACACTTGTCTGTCTCCTGCTGATCCGACGTCTCCCACAGCATTCCCTGCCCGTCCAGATGTTTTTGAAGCTGGACGCCTAATAAGCCAGCCGTTAATTGATTTCTCTGGCTTCACAACTGATTTAGCCATCCTAAAAGCGGATGCAATATCGAGTGGATTTTATAGAGATGTATCTGGAGTTGGTTTTGTTGGTTATCATATAGTTTTAAAAACAGACGATACTTTTGACTTATATAAAATAAATTCATGGACAACTTTGGGAAGTTGCACCGGAAGTCCAAGCTGGAGCATCAACGCACAAACCCTACAGGGAAACTATGCGTTTCCGGGGAATGGAATAATATTCATTGAAGACCATGTGGTAATCAATGGACAAATAAATGGAGCGCGGCTGACTATAACAGCAGCTGATTTGCCTGTACCTGCACCTGCTGGTTATAAAAATATTATAATAAATAATGACCTTCTATACACTCTTTATAATGGTACGGATTCTTTGGGTCTCATCGGACAAGCTGGAGTAATGGTTGGACTCTTTAGTGAAGATGATTTAAAAATAGATGGAGCACTTATAGCTCAAAATGAGAAAGTGGGAAGATTTTCTTATGGAGGAACTTGTGCTGAAAAAAAACGTTCAATTGTCACACTTTACGGAATGATTGCATCTTATAAAAGATATGGTTTCACGTGGACAAATAGTCAGGGGGTTTACTCAAGCGGCTATGCTACTCGCAGTATAACCTATGATGCGAATTTGCTTTATGCTCCACCACCAAACTTTCCTCTTACTTCGAGTCAGTATCAAATACTTTCATGGCAGGAAGTAAAAAATTAAAAAGGTTATTTAATATTATCCAACACCGAATAAAGAGGTGAAATCATGGAAATAGCGAAAAATCCAACCCCGGCGCCGATGACAATCATTAGCACGGGCTCGATGATAGTGGAAAGATTTTTTGTTTTATTTTCAATTTCATCTTCATAAAAAAGCGCAACCTGCAGTAACATGTCCGATAATTTTCCTGTTTCTTCGCCAACTTGAACCATTTCAGACATCATCACGGGGTAGAGATCGGAATGATTTCTAAAAATTTCGAAAAATGGACTTCCCCGTTCGATCGCCCCCCGAGCTTCATTCAAAACTTTTTTAAACAAAGTATTTTGCACAACGTCTTCGGTTATCTCAATTGCTCGAACAATGGAAACACCCGAAACCAGGAGAGATGATATGGTGCGAGCAGTGCGAGCAGTGTTTAGTTCTTTAGTCATGTTCTTTAAAACTGGAATTTTGATTAAAGCGTAATCAATATACTTCGCCATAAATTTTGCGCGGAAAAGAGAAAAGAGTCCAAAAGCGATAATTATCAAAATAACAAAAGTAAAAATTAAATTGTTTGAGAAAAAGTTCCCAAACCAAACAATAATACGAGTCGATAGGGGTAGAGTAACGCCCAATTCTTTAAAGGTGTTCGCCAGCGTTGGCACCACAAAAGCAAACATTAAAACTCCAATGACAACCATTGCCGAGAGTATCACACCAGGATAAATCAATGCTCCATGTATCTTTTTTGTCAAAGAGTGCGACTTTTCTAAATTCACTCCGATGTCGGAGAGGGCGCCAGATAGATTGCCCGACTCTTCGCCGGCCTTTGTCATAGAAACAAAAAGTTTTGAAAACACTTCGGAAAATTTCGCTAGTCCAGAAGAAAAAGTCTCGCCAGAATTAATATCGGAAGAGAGAGATTGTAAAATTTTTAAAAGAGTTTGGTTTTTAGTCTGTTTTTCCAGCACCGACAACGCTCGAGCAAGCGAAAGCCCTGCTTTTAACATTCCACTTAAGTTTTTAGTAAAAATAATTTGTTCGGCAACTTTTACTCCGGAGAAAATATTTAAAATCTTGGATATTTGATCAGACAAATTTTCTCCTTTTTCTGATACAGAAATAGGGGTCTGTCCACGGAGCCTAAGTTCATGAGCCATAGTAATACGATCCGAAGCATCCAATACACCTTCTATGATTTCTCCTGTCTTTGATTTTGCTTTGTAAGAAAATAACATGGCTAATTCTAATTAATAACTTTTTAAAATATAACTTTTCGTAGGGGTTTCGAGGCTGACGAGCCGAGAACTTCAGGATTTTTTAAGCTTCAAAAAATCCGTACCGAAGAAAAGTTGATATTTTAAAAAGTTACATAACACATTTCACTCCGAAACAACTCTAAACACTTCCTCGAGCGAGGTTACACCCAACACCGCTTGAAAAACTCCATCTTCGAGCATCGTCATCATTCCCTCTTTCTTGGCCTGTATCTCTATGTCATCTTGCGAAGCTCCTTTGATTATCATTTCTCTAATAGTGGGAGTTACCTTTAATACTTCGTGCATTCCTATACGATTCGAATACCCATCTTCAAATTCATTCGTCTTAACTGCTTTATAAAATGGAACTTTCTCCCATGTATCCTTCGGACCAATTATTTTCTCAACTTTGAGCAACTCCAGCATCCGGTCGAGATCAATAATTTTTGCTAAATTCTTCCTCTCTGCTTCCGATAGAAAATACTTTTTTTTACTTGGAACAAGTTTACGAACTAATCTCTGGGCAATGATTGTTTTTACTGTTGCAGTTATAAGGAATGGCTCGACTCCCATGTCAATCATTCTAGGAATAGCGCCCGCCGCCGAATTAGTATGAATGGTTGATAGAACCAAGTGGCCAGTAAGCGATGCGTTAATAGCCAACCCCGCTGTTTCTCGGTCGCGAATTTCTCCCACCATCACAATATCTGGATCTTGTCGCAGGAGAGCTCGGAGTCCATTGGCAAAAGTCAGCCCTATTTCTGGTTTAACTTGCGTCTGGTTCACTCGAGGCATTTGGTATTCGATCGGATCTTCAACTGTAGAAATATTTACCTCCGGCTTATTTAGAATCTCTAGCATCGTATAAAGTGTTGTTGTCTTCCCAGACCCAGTCGGCCCGGTAGCCAGCACCATGCCGATTCTTTGTTTTAGTGAATCATGAATCCGCTCTAGGGCTTCACCATGAAAACCAAGCGACTCGAGAGTAAAACCATGGGCATTTTCTTTCAGAAGTCTAATCACAGTCTTTTCTCCAAAAAAGGTTGGCAAAATAGAAACACGAAAAGAAATTTTCTCTCCATTGTCTTCTTTTTTAAATCTGCCATCCTGGGGCA
>JBBUEH010000022.1:0-14170 GCA_038078255.1 Patescibacteria group bacterium | reverse complement strand
GCGAAAGATAAAGCATCTGGAAAAACTCAGTCCATTAAAATAGAAGCAAGCTCTTGACTGAAAGAAGAAGAAATTAAAAAGATGCAAGCCGACGCCGAGCTCCATGCCGAGGAAGATAAAAAGAAAAGAGAAGTAGTGGACATAAAAAATACTGCGGAGATGATCATCTATACCGCAGAGAAAGCGCTCAAAGATGCAGGGGATAAAGTTCCAGCAGATCTGAAGACTGGCGTGGAAGCAAAAATTTCTGCGCTTAAAGAAGTGAAGGACGGTACGGATGGCGAAGCCATCAAAAAAGCGACAGAAGAACTTTCTGCCGAAATGTCAAAAATCGGGGAGGTGATAGCGAAAAATGCGCCCTCGTCTGCTGACTCGGGCGCCAAGGCTCCAGAAGAACAGCCAGCAGAAGTAAAAGATGCTGAGTTCAAAGAAACTCCACCAGAGAGGGAAGCACCGAAGGTGTAAATGTTGAATACTCGGTGTTGAACATTTTATTTTCTACGATGTTGAACATATGTCTAAGATAGTAGAAATTAAAAAACCATCTTCGAATTTGTGATTCTCAGATGGTCGATTTCTCACGAACTATTCTACTACCCCGGCGAGGATCTCGTGAGTCAGATCCTCGCTTTTTGCGACTGGGGCATCTTAGCCCCCAATCCGAGTCCTCGGGAAAGGTTGGTTCCCAATCCTTTCCCAGATTGCCAATAGATTGTCCGCAACGCCGGGCATTATAGCCCCGGCGGCGGTGGCAACGAAGCCGACCATCAATGCGTATTCGATGAGGTCGGTGCCGATGACGTCCTCATCGTTATCAGCTTGTTTTTTGCGTCGCATGACGATCATACCTAAAAACGCCACCGCCAAAATCGTGCAGACTATCCGAATCAATGTTCTATCCATTTTACTTCTCCTTGTCAAAAGCAACCGCTTCCATCTAATGTGGGGCGGGTGCTGACTTTCCATAAAAAAGCTAACACACACACACAGATATGTCAAGTTTTTATGGGGTACACCCAAGAGTCCAAATTATGTTTTTTTGTTTTTTGGATTTATTTGATACAATATGATTATGCATAGAATAAAATTTATAAGAGACGATATTCAAGACTTTCTTTTATCCTTCGATGATTCTACTGTATCAAAGGTGGTAAATTCTCTTGAACTTTTAGATGAGTTGGGTGAACAAATTAGACCTCCTAGATCCAAAAAAGTAGCAAAAAATATTTATGAATTAAGGGTGTTGTCAAATTTATCTGTGAGAATTTTTTATACATTTTATAAAAATAATATTTGGATACTGCATGCTTTTATTAAGAAAAGCTCCAAAATACCACCCAAAGAATTAGAAATAGTTATTAACAGGGCAAGGTTGCTTGTAATAAGATAGCATATATGCTATCATTTATTATATGAAAACTTTAGAACAATTCAAAAAAGAAGCATTTAAAAGACATGGAGTTAGAAAGGCTTATAAGCAAATGCAACCCGAGATTCAGATAATTCGTGCTCTAATAATTTCCAGAAATAAAAAAGGTATGTCTCAAAGAAAACTTGCTCAAAAAATGGGGGTGACACAATCATCTCTGGCTCGTTTTGAAACTGGTGGAATCAACCCGACTCTTTCTTTTATTCAGAAAGTAACAAACGGACTTGGTTTAAAATTATTGGTAAAATAAAAATTAGAAAAGGCCAATCAGTTCCGAAGAACGCAATTGTGTCCTTTTTCTTTCTAGTAGCAAGTTCCTTCTGGCTCGTTTTACCGAGCTGTCCTAAATGACAAAGAACATTCTACTACCTAATAGTGTATCACAAATATAACTAAAAGTCAATACAAAAAAATGCTGAAAAATTGGCAGAAAAAGGTTATAATTTCTTTATATGGATTTCCCAGAAATACCCCACAACAAAGAACTCACATACCTTGGTATCACGACCTACCGGGACAAGAATCAGCTTTTTGGCATCAAGCGCAAGGATAGGCGTCAGCATGTTTACTTGCTCGGAAAATCTGGGACGGGTAAGTCGGCGCTCATGTTTAATATGATTATTCAGAATATTCAGAATGGTGAAGGAGTCTGCATGGTTGACCCGCACGGCGAAAATGTCGAAGCCATTCTCTCTGCCATTCCTCCGCATCGAATGAAAGATGTGATTTATTTCAATCCGGCTGATGCGGATTATCATATTGGTTTTAATGTTTTAGAATTGATTGATCCGCAATACAAACATCTCGTGGCTTCGGGACTGATGGGAATTTTTACAAAAATTTGGGCCAACGCTTGGAGCGCTCGAATGGAATATATTTTGAACAATTGTATTCTAGCTTTGCTTGATACTCCCGGGACGACGCTCCTCGGAATTCCTAGAATGTTAGTAGACAAGGATTATCGACAAAAGATTATCTCTAATTTAAAAGATCCGGTGATCAAGGCTTTCTGGGTGCACGAGTACGAAGCTTGGCAAGACAAATTTAGAAATGAAGCCATCGCTCCGATTCAGAACAAGGTCGGACAATTTCTTTCTACTTCTATTATTCGGAATGTCGTCGGGCAGTCGAAGAGCACAATCAATATCTTTGATATGATGAACGAAGGGAAAATTTTCCTCGTGAATGTTTCGAAGGGGCGCATCGGAGAGGATAATTCAGCTCTGCTTGGGGGTATGATTATTACGAAAATTCAGCTGGCCGCCATGGAGAGAGTGCGAATTCCTGAAGAATCTCGCAAAGATTTTTATCTTTATGTGGATGAATTTCAGAACTTTGTGACGGATGCCTTCGCTGGGATTTTATCGGAAGCTCGAAAATATCGATTGAACCTTACGGTGGCGCACCAGTACACCGCTCAACTTATTTCCGACAAGAGTTCCGCTGTGCGGGACGCTGTTTTCGGCAATGTCGGCACAATGATAGTCTTCCGGGTTGGCGCAGACGATGCGGAATTTTTAGAAAAAGAATTCGATCCCGAGTTTACTCCACAAGATATTGTGAATTTGCCGAATTACAAAGTTTATTTGAAATTAATGATCGATGGCGTGACCTCTCGTCCTTTTTCGGCGAAAACTTTACCCCCGATGGTGAAGTCTGGCAATAAAGAAGTTGAAGAAGAAGTCATTCGGTCTTCCCGGGATCTGTATTGTCGATCGAAAGCAGTAGTGGAGCGAGAAATTAATAATTGGAGTGGTATGTCTTTAGGTGGGGACAATGAGCCGGGAAGCACCGAGAAATTTTCGATTATTTGTTCCCTTTGTAAAAAAGAAAGCACCGTACCCTTTAAGCCAGAAAAGGGAAGACCGGCGTATTGTAAAGATTGCATAGCCAGAATAAAATCTGGAGAAGTAAAAGTAGAAAAAGGATCGGAGAATCAAATCAAATATGATGAAACAAAATTTCATAAGCCGTTGGCTGATTTGGGTATAGAATTCGAGCAAAAGAATGGAGAGAAACATGACGAAGAAGATAGATATTTAGAAAGAGCGGTGACCCATGGCCATTTAGACGAACCTTCCTCATTGCCCACTGGGTCTAAAATAATTGGAGCCATCAAAAAAGTTTTTACCCCGACGCCTGCGATCAACAAGATTCATAAAGAACCTCAAAAAGAAAACTTGGCCTTAAGAGAAGTTCTGAACAAAACTCTTTCCAACAAAAATGGGGGTCACACTATGCCAGAGCAAAATCAGCTGAAGGTCAACCTAGTCAAGGCTCCAGAGCCAATCTCACTTAATACTCTAAAAGACAAAATTAAAGAAATCATACCCACTCCGAAAGACAAAGCCGCTAGCGAAGAAGACATGCATAAATTGAAAGATTTGATTTCAGCTTCTTCTGCGCAAACGGCTCAAATACCAGTAAATGAGCCGTTGCCTAATGTTGAAGATAAACAGCAACCTGCACCAAAAGCCAAAGAAGTCCCCGAAGATGTTTTACGAAAAATTCTAGAAGAATAGCTATTCTATAATTCGTTAGAATATTAGAATGAAAACAGAGACGAGACAGTGTAAAAAATGCAATCAAGATTTCGAAATAGAACTCGACGATTTTTCTTTTTACGAAAAGATGAAAGTGCCGGCGCCAAAAATCTGTCCGGATTGCCGTTTCAAAATGCGAGCGTTATTCAGAAATGAACGAACTTTGTATAAAAGAACTTGTGCTTTATGCGATCGTTCTATAATTACGATGTTCAATTTCAATTCGCCTTATACCGTTTATTGTAATGATTGTTGGGTTTCAGATAAATGGGATCCATATTCTTATGCCATGGATTACGATTCATCCAAATCTTTTTTTGAACAACTAAGAGAGCTTGCAATAAAAGTTCCCAAGTTTGCTACATATAGTAGTGTGCAAATGGGTCCAAACATAAATAGTGAATATGCAAACTTTGCTGGAGGCAACAAAGACGGGTATTTAATTTTCAATTCCGGTCCGGGTAATGAAAATTGTGCGTATTCACGGGGTATCATTGATAGTCGAGACGCATTTGATATTTATTATGGCGATAAAATTGAAAATAGTTATGAATGTATAAATGTTCACAAAAGTACAGGTGTAGTTTATGGACAAAATGTTTCTGATTGCATAGATTCCCGTTTTATTTTAAATTGTTCTGGCTGTACGAATTGTTTTGGTTGTGTGAACCTTCGACACAAATCTTATTATTTTTTTAATCAACCACTCTCGAGGGATGAGTGGCTGAAACAGATGGCAGAATTTTCTGGAAGTTATGCAAAGACAGAAGAAATTAAGAAAAGATTTAATGAATTCTCTCTGAAATTTCCACATCGCAGTAATAATAATTTAAAAGTTGCAGACTCTACGGGGGATTATCTTTTTGAATCAAAAAATTGTCACAACTGTTTTGAAATTTCTTTCTGTGAAGATATGCGGTATGTTTTTTCAGTAAAGAGGGCGAAAGATTGCGCCGATATGATTGGGCATTGTCGCAGTTCAGAACTCTTGTACAACGGAGTTGGGGTCGGCGCTGGTTCAAGGAATGTTATTTGTTCTTGGGGGGTTGAAAGTTCTCAAGATATAGAATATTCGTTTGCTACCCATCAAAGTCAAAATTGTTTTGGTTGTGATGCCATAAAGGGAGGAAATTTTGTAATTCTAAACAAGCGTTACAAAAAAGATGAATATAAAAAAGTAAAAGATAATATTATTGAAGAGCTAAAGGATGGGGGTATTTATGGAGACTTTTTTCCAGTCGAACTTGCATTTTTTGCTTATAATGAAACAATCGGACAAGACAATATGCCCCTGACTAAAGAAGAAGTATTGAAGCAAGGTTTCAGATGGGAGGATGAAATTCAAAAGACAGAAGGAAAGGGGACATTAGAACCAGAAAAAATTCCAGATCATATAAAAGATGCGCAAGATAGTATTCTCGACGAAGTGCTAACCTGTACGAAATGTTCCAGAAATTATCGTCTGATTAGACGAGAGCTGGAATTTTACAGAAAAATGCTAATTCCTATACCCCGAGTATGTTGGAATTGTCGATTTGTGGATCGAATCATCCGTCGGGGACCGTACAAATTCTGGAATCGCGACTGCGCTAAATGTAAAAAAGATATCACCACCAATTATTCCCCTGAACGTGCCGAGATAGTTTATTGTGAAAAATGTTACCAGCAAGAGGTGTATTAACGTCATGCTATAAAATAATGCGATCGTCTTGTTCCGTAGCACGTTTAACTTTTATTTGAAAATAAGCTAAATTTGTGATAAAATGCCTTGAAATATGGATACAAGAATAAAAATTTTAGATCACAAAATTAGTTTAAAAGAAATTAAAGAACTGGCGGATTTTTGGTATGGGACAATGATAAAAGGAGCCGTAGACATAGAAGGGGGTAGAGTTGCCTTGGGTGGAAATTATCACATTGAGGATTCTGAATTATTGACTAGTACAGGTTCAAAATTTGAGGACATTTGGGGTTTTAATATCCGTTTTGAAGAAAATAAAGATGGTGTTTTAGAGTTTGATTCTATAGTGAATATAAAACCAAACTTCGGTAATCGTTCTAGAAATATAAACAATGATGAAATTATCAAAAAAACCACAGAAATTATTCATAAATTTATTGATTTAAAATAAAGATGGAAAAGAACTCACTTTTTTATATGGCAAATTTATATCCTGAAATTGGTAGACTTTTTTCTTTTTTTGATTCTGGAAAGATAGAAGCTGCGCAAAATGCTCAGCAGCGTTCGCTGGATATAGTAAATAAAATACTAACTTTTAGAGATATTATTCCTGCTGGACGGGAAGAATGGAATGTTATTAAAAATTTTATTCTCGGATACGATAAGTTGGATGTATTCGAGCGAAAGATTTTAGAAAGATATGCTGAACCTTTTTCGTATAAATTTATGAATCAATATCAGCGTACTAGTATGCTGATATAAGAATTATGAAAAACGAAACAAAAACACATTCGACAAGCTCAGTGCAAGCCTGTCAAAACTGCAAAAAAGACTTCATTATCGAGCCGGAAGATTTTAATTTTTATGAAAAAATAAAAGTTCCGCCGCCAACTTGGTGTTCGGAATGTAGGGCGATGCGCAGATTGATTTGGCGCAATGAAAGATCTCTTTATCACAATACTTGCGCATTTTCGGGGAAGAAAATTATTTCCATGTTTTCTCCAGAAACAAAACTCGTGGTTTACGATCGGGATATTTGGTGGAGTGATAAATGGGATCCTACGAGTTATGGGCGAGACTATGATTTTTCAAAACCATTTTTTCAGCAATTTAAGGAATTACTGTATTCGGTACCCTTGGCCAGTTTAGGAAACAGTAATATAGTTAATAGTAAATATGTAAACCATACGGAGGATTTAAAAAACTGCTACCTAGTCTATGGCTCTATGGAAGGGGAAAGTGTTTCGTATGCTCAGGGAATTCTGAATGTAAAGGATTCTTTTGATTTATATAATGTTATGAAATCTGAGCAATGTTATGATGATGTTCTCTGTGGAAGTATATATAGAACAAATTTCAGCTACGACAGTGATGAATGTATCGATTCCTCTTTTCTAACTTCTTGTACTAATTTACAGAATTGTTTTGGATGTATTAATTTACGTCACAAGAGTCACTGCATTTTTAATGTACAGTATTCTAAAGAAGATTATGATAAAAAATTATCTACTTATGACATGGGAAGTTATACAGCACTCATGAAATTTAAAGGGGAATACGAAAAGTTTCTTGAAGATAAATTTCGACGCTTCGCTTTTATATTTAAATCCGTGAATGTTACGGGAGACAATGTTTTTACCTCGAAAAATAGTAAATTTATTTTTGATGTTTATGACAATGTTGAAGATTCAAAATACGCAGTACACACTTTCGGTTTGCGGGATAGCTACGATGGATATGGTATAGGTGATAGGGGAGAATCTTTATATGAAGGTGTAGATTTTGGTCATGATGGGGCTAGGAGTGCTTTTGCAATTTTAAATCATGGCTGTATGGACACAAAATATACCTATATGTGCTACGGTTCTAAAAATTTATTCGGTTGTATAGGTCTCCAAAAACAAGATTACTGTATTTTAAACAAGAAATATTCTAAAGAAGAATACGAAAAGCTTGTGCTAAAAATAATTGAACAGATGAACGCAATGCCATATGTTGACAAAAAAGGAAGAATATATAAATATGGAGAATTTTTTCCCACTGAATTATCTCCTTTCGCTTATAACGAAACAATTGCACAAGAATATTATCCATTAAAAGAAAACGAAGCAAAAAAATATGGTTTTAAGTGGCAAGAAAAACAGGAAAGGAATTATAATTTAGAAATTAAAACAGATGATTTACCTGACCATATAAAAGATACAGATGAATCTATTGTAGGAAAAGTTATCGAGTGTATGCATAAAGGAGATTGTAACGAACAATGCACTGAGGCGTTTAAAATTCTTCCAGAGGAATTACAGTTTTATAAAAGAAATAACTTAGCGCTTCCCAGACTGTGTCCTAATTGCCGACATTACCAAAGATTGCAAAAAAGAAATCCGCTAAAACTCTGGCATCGTTCTTGTATGTGTGAAAAAACCAAGCACGCCAACCACTTGGACATCCGATGTCCAAGTGAATTTGAAACTTCCTATGCGCCCGACAGACCGGAAATTGTCTACTGCGAAAAATGTTACCAGCAAGAAGTTTACTAAATTTTATGCTAAAATAACCATATATGCCGAAGCCAAATCGAGTACAGATAATCAAATACGGTCCACCACCGCCAGAATTGCCTGTCTTTGGGAAAGTAAAACCTGAAGATGTTTCTTTCATTGGACGGACGAATTATGTGGCTTCGCTTGAAGAAAAGAAATTTATTTTTGGCATCAAACGCATAGATAGACGGAGGCATTTGTATATTATCGGGAAGTCGGGAGTGGGCAAGACTAAGTTGCTGGAGCTCATGCTTCGTCAAGATATTACCTATAAGCACGGGCTTTGCTTGATCGATCCGCACGGAGATGTGATTGATGCCATGCTCGACTACATACCGAAAGAGCGCATTGAGGATGTGTGTATCATTGATCCTCCGGATCTAGAATTTCCGGCTTCTTTCAATCCACTGGCCAATGTTGACCCAATGTTTAAGTTTCAACTGACGCAAGGATTGATCGAAGTTTTTCAGAAACAATTCGGAGCCAACTGGACGCCGAGACTCGAACATGTCTTTCGCTTCACCTGTCTTGCATTACTTGATTATCCGCATGCCACGATGCGTGGAATGATTTCGATGCTGACCGATAGAAATTACCGACAGAAAGTGGTGGAATATATCACCGACGACATGGTCAAAAGATTCTTCGCTATCGAATTTGCTGACTGGTCGGAGAAATTCGACACTGATGCTATCATCCCGCTCGTGAACAAGCTCGGACAATTTCTTTCTGATCCACTCCTACGCAACATTTTCGGTCAAAAAGAAAACAAGATTGATATTAGTAAATTAATGAATGAAGAAAAAATTATTCTGATAAATTTATCCAAGGGTCGTCTCGGAGAAGAAAATTCTTCTTTCCTCGGTTCTATATTTTTGACAAAAATAAAACAGGCGGGTATGGAGCGAGCGGCTATTGCTGAAAAAGATCGAAAAGATTTTTATATTTATGTGGACGAGTTTCAGAATGTGGTTACGCAAACCTTTGAGAATATTTTATCCGAGGCCCGCAAATATGGATTAAATCTAACTATGGCTCATCAATATGTTGGGCAGATTATTACCAAAGTTCACCAGGCGGTGCTTGGTAATTGTGGGAGTATTATTACTTTTCGAGTAGGTGGTGAAGATGCGGTCAAGATGAAGCCAGAATTTGCGCCCTTGTTCGATGTGAAGGATATGATCAACCTTGCTGTGGCAGAATTTTATATAAAAATGACGATTGACGGAGAATCTTATGATCCATTTTCCGCCGAGACTTTGCGAGTATTGCCACCGACCCATCCTTCGTACAGACAAGAAATTATTGATGCTTCTCACCGAAAATATTCAATTCCAAAAGGGGATGCCGCTAAACTTATTGCCGAAGAAGAAGCGACGATTATCCGAAGCGCTGAAGAAAAAGCTATCATCGAAAGTAAGGGAAAAAGAAAATCCAAGGAAAATGGAGAGGTGATAGATAAATCCGCTGACGCTGAAACCCGCCTGCCGGACGGGCAGGGCTCTGACGAAGATGTTGTAGAAAAAAAACCAAAAACAAAAGCTTCACAAGAAGCCGAGCCCATGATATAATACTCTTATGAGTAAAGATTATTACAATACATTGGGCATAAATAAGGGCGCATCCAAGGATGAAATTAAAAAGGCCTTTTATAAATTGGCGCACAAGTATCATCCCGACAAAAAAGATGGCAACGAAACAAAATTCAAGCAAGTGAACGAAGCTTATCAAGTTCTCTCGGATGATTCCAAGCGTTCAAAATATGATCAATTTGGATCTGGGTATGAGAATATGGGAGGGGGCGGACATCAGCATCAAAGTGGCTTCAGTGGATTTGAGGGATTTGATTTTTCTGGTGGGTTTCAGAATGGTGGAGCTGAATTCGATTTTGGAAATTTAAATGATATTTTCAGCGATTTTTTTACCGGTGGAATGGGAGGAGGCAGAGCGCAAGCTCGTCGGGGCAGGGACATTTCAACCGAAATTCAAATTTCTTTTTCAGATTCTATTTTTGGCACTGATAGAAAAGTTTTAATTACTAAAACTTCTAATTGTCTTACTTGTCATGGCTCTGGCGCCAAGATTGGCTCTTCTCTGGCAACTTGTAAACATTGCAATGGTCAAGGCAAAATTCACGAAGCGAAGCGATCCTTCCTGGGCACTATTTCGAGCACGAAAATTTGCGAAGTTTGTTTAGGATCGGGTGAAGTACCTAAAGAAACTTGTGACAAGTGTAAGGGCAAGGGAATTTCTCGTCGAGAAGAAGAAATATCAATTGTTATTCCTATGGGCATTCGGGACGGTGAGATGATTCGCATGACGGGAATGGGGGAGGCGATCCAAAGAGGCACGGCTGGCGATCTTTATATAAAAATAAATGTTATACCGCATACTCTCTTTAAGCGAGATGGGCATGATTTAATAATGAATTTAAATTTGAAACTTTCAGATGCGCTCTTGGGAACCAAGTACCCGATCGAAACTCTTGATGGACAAATTGAAGTGACTATTCCAGAAGGTGTAGGCATTAACGAAGTTCTGCGAGTGAGGGGTAGGGGCGTACCCATGTCTAAAAATAAAAGAGGGGATCTGCTCATTAAATTAAATATCAAATTACCTTCAAAAATTTCCCGTAAATCTCGGGAACTTCTAGAAGAGCTCAAAAAAGAGGGGATCTAGAATATTATGCTTCCTGAATATATTATTTATGTCACAGTCTTTACTAGTGTAGTAGGCTACTTCTTTTATTTTAAGGATATTTTTTTAGGGAAAACGAAACCAAATCTAGTTTCATGGTTTCTTTGGTTGTTGGGTCCTTTTTTGGGTGTGTTTTTTCAACTCAAGGCTGGGGCGGGGCTTTCAGTGATACCTGTATTTTTTGCTGGTTTTGGACCCTTGCTTGTCGTCATTGTTTCAATTTTTAGAAAAAATACATATTGGAAATTAAGTATTTTTGATATAATTTGTGGAGTATTTTCTTTCTTTGCCCTAATTTTATATTTTTTAACACATAATTTAGCGTTATCAATTATTTTCGCAATATTAAGCGATCTTTTCGCTTTTATACCCACATATATAAAAGGATGGAAATTTCCAGAAACTGAAACAGTCGCCGTTTATTTTGCAGGTATTTTTAATAATATTCTAGGTTTACTTATTGTAAAAAATTGGTCTTTTACTATTTATTCTTTCGGTTTGTATTTAATCGTAGCCAATATTATTTTTATTATTATCTTATACAGAAAAAAGATTTTTAAAATGAATTAAATCTTATAGATTGAAGAATTACGAGTAAATTCCGCATATGCAGAAATTGCTCGTAATTAGATTTTAGAAATTTTTTGGTCTTTAGCTGTATCTTTGATTTCATAACCCAGAGAATTTATTTTTTCTCGTAGTTTGTCGGATTTTTTGAAATCTTTGGCTTCTCGGGCGACTTGCCGCTCTGTGGCAAGTCGCCCCACTTCTTCCGGAATTTCTTCTTCTTTTAAATTTTCAAATCCAAGTCCTAACACTTTGTCAAAATCCAGAACAGTTGCTTTCTTGTCAGCGAGAGAAAGGTTTTCATCTTTAAAAACATCCCAAAGCACTGTCAAAGCTCGGGGGGTGTCCAAGTCGTCCTCGATGAATTCCTTAAACTTCTTTTGGTATTCTGGGCTTATGGATCCAAGCTTGTTTCCTAGTTCATTATAGAGCCCATAAAGCCGTTTTAAGGCTGTTTCTGCGCCTTCTAGGGCTTCCCAGACGAAGTTCACTTTCGTACGGTAACTTGCCATTAAAAGCCAGAAGCGGTAAGTTATAGGGTTTATATTTTTTGCAATCAAACTTTCTAATTTTAGGAAATTATTTTTTGATTTAGACATTTTTTCATTTCCAGTATCAACAAATTCGCTATGCATCCAGAATTTAACAAAAGGTTTTTTACCAGTGGCGCACTCTGATTGCGCTATTTCGTTAGTGTGGTGTGTGGGGATAAGATCAATACCCCCCGTATGAATATCAAATTGTTCACCAAGAAATTTTATACCCATAGCTGAACATTCTATATGCCAGCCGGGGAAACCCTTACCCCATGGGGACTCAAAACCCAATTCTCTGTTAAATTTCCAAAGCGCAAAGTCTTCCGAATTTTTTTTCTCCGGATTGTCGGCGATTCTGGTTTGGTTTTTGTCTGTATCTTTTTTGCTTCCCCAGAGAATTCCATAATCTGACATTTTAGAAGTGTCAAAATAAATTCCGTCATTTGTTTTATATGTATAATTTTTTTCTTCTAATTTTTTTATTAACTTTATATCTTTGTCTATATAATCGCTTGCAAAAGGCATTTTTTCTGGTATTTCAATATTTAGTGCCTTCAAATCCTCTTTGAATTTTTCTGTATAAAATTCGGCAAGCTCTCGCATGTTTTTTAGTGTTAATTCTTTTCCTTCACGCAGAAGTGCGGCCGTCATTTTATCCTCACCAGTATCTGTGTCACTAGACATAATTCCGATGTCTGTAATATTCATAACGCGTTTAACTTTATAACCAGAATATTCTAAAGTTTTTTGCAAAATATCAGAAAAAACATATGCTCGCAAATTGCCAATATGAGCATAGTTGTTCACTGTCGGCCCGCAAGTGTACATTCGAACTTTGCCTTTTTCGATGGGCCTAAATTCTTCTTTTTGTCGAGTGAGGGTATTATACAGTTGCATTTTCTTTGAACTCATTTCTATAAATTGAAATAAGGGTGTAAAACAAACTAATCGAAAGGGGACCCATCAGCACACCCACCGGACCCAAGAGTGAAATTCCGCCGAGCACCGAAAAAAGTATCAAGAGGGGAGAGATGTTTATGGTTTTGCCAATAATAATCGGATTTAAGAAATTATCAATCATTCCCACGATCAGCATGGCCCAAAATAAAAGACCCACCGCCGAAGCAGTCTCTCCGACAATCAAAAGGAAAACAATAGCCGGCACTGAAACGAGGGCGGTGCCGATGGTGGGCAAGAGAGAGACGATCGCCGCCACCACTCCCCAGAGCGCTGGATTCGGAACATTAAAAAGCCACAGTCCAAATCCCATCAGTATTCCCTGAATGAAAGCCATGGTAAAATATCCCTTGATGATAGCGTTGATGGATAAGGCTAATCTGGTGATTATTTTTTCATCATCTTTGTCTTCCAATGGGCTTATTCGAACAATGAACTCTTTCCAGTGCTTGCCATCTCTCAAAAAATAAAAAATAATTAAGAGCATCAGGATAAAAGAAAAGAAAGCCGAGACGGTGGTGCTGAAAATATTTGCAATGTTGCTCGAGACATAAGAAATAAAATCTGAAACTTTTGCCTGAAGGTCAAAGACGATATCTCCGGGCAAAAATTCGTTGATAGAATTTCCGAGGGAATTTATGAGTGGCCCAGTTTCTTTATTGTTGACCACTAAATGGTAAACACTTTCGCTTTGATCGAAAACCATGACACCGATACCCAAAAGCGGACCGCAAAGAACGAGTGCAAACAAAAATACCGTGAAGAGAGCTGAGATTGATTTCGGCAGGTGCTTTTGAAGAAACCATTCATAAAGAGGGTAGAGAACTATTGAAAATGAAATTCCCAGTACCAAGACGATCCAAAAAGGGCGAAAAATAAAAAAAGTAAAGAGAAAGGTTGCTAATAAAAGCCCCAAGAAAAAATACTTTTCAATAATTTTTGTTTGCATACACATACTATAACAAAAGGTTGCTTTTTTACCAAATTTTAGATAGTATGTAAGTTATGGAATTCGCAGTAATCCAAACAGGCGGGAAGCAGTACAAAGTCTCTAAAGGGGGCTTTCTTTCTATTGAGAAAATCAAAACTCTAGGGGTTGAATATAAAAAGGGGGACAAAATATCTTTCGATAAAGTCTTGCTTGTCGATAACGGGAAAGACACCACCATCGGCACACCCTACATTAAAGGCGCAAAAGTAGATGCAGAAATTACAGAAAT
>JBBUEH010000021.1:0-8742 GCA_038078255.1 Patescibacteria group bacterium | reverse complement strand
TAAGGCATTCCTCTGCAAAAGGAATATACGGCGGTTCAATTCCGCCCCAGGCCTCCAGGTAGATTATAAATGCCCGAGTGGATAAAAATCAAACTGCTTTGATTTTTATCCGAGTGAAACAAGGAGGCCGACACTTGGGTAATGTTTTTTGATAAAATAAAAAATTTGTAATATATTTTTTAAATTGCCCGAGTGGCGGAATTGGTATACGCGCACGACTTAAAATCGTGTCTCGTAAGGGATGTGGGTTCGACCCCCACCTCGGGCACAAAATTCCTACTTTTCTCGAAGCAATTCGTCAATTTTTTGGCGATTTTTTTCTCCTTGATCTATGGCTATGTCAATAAAGGGAATTGTTTTTATGGGCATATTTTTTTTCAAAAATTCTCGCAACTCTGGCCTTTTCCGTTTGGCGAATTCCAAGGCAGTTTTTTCTTTGATGGTAGGTAAGACAGTAAAAAATATGGTAGCCCGTTTTAAGTCAGGGGAGCAGGTGGCCGAAGTGACAGTGAGGAGCGAGGTCTTGTTATTTTCTCGGGCCAAGAATTCTGCTGCCAATTTTTTGATTATATTTGCTACTTTTTCGTTTCTTTGAGTCATTGTTTTTTCAGAGCGGAGAAATATTATAAGTTTTTGCAGTGAATAGCTGGACCCGACCTCTATTCACAAAAAAATTTATAATATTTCTCCGCTCTATTTTTGCGCTATACTAAACATTTCTAGCCCATCACCTTGGACGATTTCTATTTTTGATTCAACCATCATACCGAATTCGGAACCGTCCTCTATTTCTTTTGTTTTTATTTTATTTTTTTCTAGATTCACAATCTTTCCTCGTCCGATTTCAAATTCTCGCCGGATGATCTTGACGGTTCCATTTAAAAGCATTCGTCCTTCGACCACTTTTCCACCTACGATTTGTCGTTCTTTGGTTCGACTGAAAGCTCTAATTATTTTAGCTTTGCCTATTGTTTCCATTGTCTCGATTCTGGGTCTTCTCTTTTCCATTTCAACTTCGAGCCATTCTGTCATTTTATAAATAATGTCAAAAGGAGAAATAGTTATTCCTTTTTTTTCCGCTATTTCCACGGCGCTTTTATCAGTTTTTACATTGAAACCAATAATTATTGCATTTCCTCCGTCCGATAGATTTTTCAAATCTGATTCTGAAATAGGCCCGACCCCTTTGCTGATGATTTTAAATTCTGCTCCCTCGCTTTTTATTTTTGTTATTTCTTTTTCAATAGCTTCAAGAGATCCTGAGACATCTGCTTTCAACAGGATGGGGATTATTTTTTTATTACCACCCCCAACCCCCTCCTTGGAAAGGAGGGGAGTTGATGCTTCTCCCCCTTGAGAAGGGGGAGTGCTCCGATTTTGGTCGGAGCGAGGGGGTAATTTTCCCATATATTTTTCTGCATCCTTTTTATTTTGGAAAGATTTAAATTCTGCTCCAATTCTAGGTATTTTATTAAAACCAAAAATGCGTATCGGAGAAGAAAAGGTCGCAGTATCTATGGCTTTCTCTTTATAATTTTCTATTATGCGTGTAGAGCAGATTGAATTTTCTACCACTACGACCATTCCTTTAGTGAGGGAGCCTTCTTTAATTACAAGTGTTGCCACTATCCCACGCTTTGGATCCATATGCGCTTCAATCACAAAGCCAGAAGCATCTGCCTCTACGGTTCCAGTGAAATTTTCCATTTCTGCTAGAATTAAAATCAGAGACAATAAATTGTCGATGCCTGTGCCAGTTTTGCTAGAAATTTCTCCGTAAGGAATTTTACCCCCATAATTTTCTAAATAAATTTCGTTTTCCGCTAATTCTGTTTTTGTTTTTTCTATATTGGCGCCGGGTTTGTCAATTTTATTTATGGCCACAATACAGGGCAGATTGTTTTCGTGGATGGTTTTCCAGGCTTCAATAGTTTGGGGTTTAACTCCATCTTCGGCTGAGACTACTAAAATAGCGATATCAGCTACAATGGCTCCTCGCTCACGCATTTGCGAATATGCTTCATGCCCGGGGGTGTCTAAGAAAGTGATTTTTTTTTCCTCAGATTTTTCATCTTTATGCAAAACCTCATACGCAGAAATATTTTGAGTTATTCCACCAGTTTCTTTTTCGACGACATTTGTTTTTCTAATGTAGTCTAAAAGTGTTGATTTACCGTGATCAATATGACCCATCACCACCACTACGGGTGGTCTGAGTGTTTGGAGCTTTGTATTCATGCATTTTCAATATATACTATTTTTATGGCTAAATCAAATAGAATTTACCTAGATTATGCTTCCAGCGCGCTTCAAAAATCCGCAAATCCAGGAGCTATTCATGCATTGGGCGTAAAAGAAAAACAAAAATTGGAAGATGCCAGAAGAAGAGTGGCAAGAATTTTGGGTTCCAATAATGATGAAATTATTTTTACCTCCGGAGCCACGGAATCAAATAATATTGCAATATTAGGATTACCTAAAGGTCATATTGTTACTACAAATATTGAACATGCCTCAGTATTAGAAACATGCAAATACCGAGGAAATGTAATTTTTGTGGAAGTGGAGAAAAATGGAATAGTCGATTCGAAAAAAATTAAAAAAGCTTTAACTAAAGAGACAATGCTTGTTTCAGTTTCGTATGCCAATAATGAGATAGGCACGATACAGCCAATATCAGAAATTGCAAAAGAAATTAGACATTACAATAAAAAAAACATGAAAAAAATATTTTTTCACACTGATGCTACCCAAGCTATAAATTACTTACCAATAAAAATTCCTAAACTGGGCGTAGACCTGATGTCTTTCAATGGCGCTAAAATTTACGGACCCCAAGGAGTCGGTATTTTGTATGTGAAAAAAAATACACCGATTAGCAAAATTATGTTTGGAGGGGATCAGGAGAGAGGATTGCGACCCGGGACAGAAAATGTGACAGGGGCTGTGGCGCTCGCTTTTGCTTTAGAAGCGACAGAAAAAATAAAAGAACAAGAAGTAAAACGATTAACCAAACTTCGAGATTATTTCATAAAAGAACTCAGCAGAACTTTCTTTTTTTCAGGACTTCCTGCTTCGCATCGTCAGCCGTTCATAAAAGAAAGTTCTGCTTCGTTTATAGTGAACGGTGATTTGAAAAATAGACTACCGAATAATGTGAATATCACCATTCCAAATATTCCGAGCGATCTTTTGGTCATCGAACTTTCGACCAGGGGAATAATGGCGTCCGCCAAAAGCGCTTGCAAAGCAGGGGATGGCAAGGCGTCTCATGTGATACAAGCGATAAATCCACAAGCTAAAGATACGGATGGATCGCTAAGATTTTCGTTAGGCAGAGAGACAACAAAAAAAGACATTGATTACACAATCAAATCGCTCACTGAAATTTTGCAAAAATTAAAAAAGTGGTATAATTAAAATATGGACATCAAAGATTTAAATAAGCCCCAGCTTATATTGCTCGCAGTGCTTTTGAGCTTTGTGACTTCTATTGCTACCGGTATTACAACGGTGACTCTGATGCAACAGGCTCCTTCTTCTTTTACTACCCCAGTCAATCGAGTGATTAAACAGACAGTTGAAAAGATCCAGCAAATAGAAGGCAAGACCACAATGCAGACCGTGATAATTAAAGAAGAAGATCTAGTGGTAGATGCTATTGAGAAAAATAAGTCAGCTGTTTTTGCGGTGAGTAAAGATGGTTTTGATCTGGAAGGTAATGCAATTGAAATTCCTGCGGGTAGAGGATTTGTAGTTTCTACTGATGACTTGGTGGTGGTTGATGCCAAACTAGTGCCGAACAAAGACATGTATTATGTTAAAAATGCCAGCGGAAAATTTAAAGCTGAATTTATTTCTACGAACCCAGCAGGTTTTTCTTTTCTTCAAATAGGAGCTCCCATAGATGGGGCAAGTAAAGTCGTCTACACAGTACCAACTGCTGGAGATCTGGATAAAATGAAAATAGGACAGAAGATTTTGGTTTTAGGTCAGACAATTTCTTCTTCTATTTTTGAAGGAAATAATACTGATGTAAATATTATTGTGGCAAAAACAAATGGAGGGGGATTAGTGCTTAATCTAGATGGTGAAGCTCTGGGCATGGCTCTTTCGGGTGAGACTATTTCTTTTGCTTCAATCAAAGTGATTAATGATGCTTTAAAGTCATTACCAACATTACCAACATTACCAACACAATAAAATCGTATGCCACCCTTAAATAAATTTACAACCAAAGCCAAAGATGCTATCAAGAAAGCTCACGAGCTGGCTATTGAACGGGGCGTGAACCATGTTTCCTCGCTTCATTTGCTGGCCGCCCTCCTTCTCCAGGAAGAGAGCATGGTTAATTCTATTTTAGATAAATTAGAAGTTGATACCATGCTCTTGACTGACTCAGTCATAGATTTAATTGAATTGCCAGAATCTCGCACTACTCTTTCTCCATCCTATCAAATTTATTTGAATCCTGATCTGGCGCAAGTAATAGAACAATCGGCGAAGTTGGCAGAATTTATGAAAGATGATTTTGTTTCCACGGAACATCTTTTTATTGCGATCTTGGAAGTTACCTCTGAAGCCCGAGAGACCTTGGCCCGATTTAGAATTCACAAAGATGCGGTGATGAAAGTGTTGAGCGAGTTACGGAGTCAAAACATCACCGATGTGACAGAGCCGAAGAAATTTAAATTACTTTTAAAATACACTCGCAACCTGACTAAATTGGCAAAAGAAGACAAACTCGATCCGGTGATTGGTCGGGACAATGAAATAATGCGTATTATGCAGATCCTTTCTCGCCGAACAAAAAATAATCCTATTTTGATAGGCGAGGCCGGCACTGGGAAGACAGCCGTGGTGGAAGGACTGGCGCAAATGATTGTAAAAAATAATGTACCCGAGTCTCTGAAAGACAAAGAACTTGTTTCTCTTGACTTGGGGCTTCTGGTGGCTGGGACAAAATATCGTGGCGAGTTCGAGGAAAGATTAAAAGGTATCATGAAAGAAATAGAAAGATCAGAAGGAAAAATTATTCTTTTTATTGATGAGATTCATACGATCGTTGGCGCAGGAGGCGCAGAGGGCACAATGGACGCTTCCAATATGTTGAAGCCGGCGCTTTCTCGGGGAGAACTTCGAGCCATTGGCGCCACCACGCTTCGGGAATATCAAAAACATATTGAAAAAGATCCAGCCTTGGCGAGACGGTTTCAGCCGGTTTACATTGATGAGCCCGGAGTAGAGGATGCTATTGCAATTCTTCGAGGGCTAAAAGAAAAATACGAAATCTTTCATGGTGTTCGTATCACCGACGATAGCATAATCAGCGCAGTGAATCTCTCGGCTCGATACATTACCAATAGATTTTTACCCGACAAAGCGGTGGACTTGATAGACGAAGCTTCTTCTTCGATGAAAATCATGCTTGAAAACAAGCCGCCAGTTTTAGAAGATGCGCATAGAAAAATAATGCGTCTGGAGATAGAGAAAGAAGCGCTTAAAAAAGAAAGCAACTCTCTCGCTGAAGAAAAAGATCAGAGTAAAAATAAAGAAATAAAAAATAGATTAAAAGAAATAGATAAAGAGATAGGCAATTTATCTGAAAAAACAAAAGAGCTTGAATTAAAGTGGACTAACGAGAAATCAACCGTGATTGAAATTCGAGCTATTAAAAAAGATCTTGAATCATTGCGTCTAGAAGCGGAAGATGCAGAGATGAAGTCCGACTTGTCTCGGGCCGCCGAAATTCGTTATGGTAAAATTCCTACCTTGAAAAAAGATTTAGAAATAAAACTTTTACGATTGAAAAAACTACAAAAATCCCGCCGAATTTTAAAAGAAGAAATCACCGCTGAAGAAATCGCAGAGGTGGTGGCTCGCTGGACGGGCATTCCGCTTACTAAAATGCTTGAAGAAGAACGAACCAAGCTGGAGAAAATGGAAGAAGAATTAAAAAAAAGAGTCGTCGGTCAAAATGAGGCTATTGTTCGAGTGGCTGATGTTATCCGTCGTTCTCGGGCGGGGATCGGAGACCCCAACAGGCCCATTGGTTCTTTTATTTTTTTGGGTCCTACCGGAGTAGGGAAAACTGAACTGACCAAGGCCTTGGGGCAATTTATGTTTAACGACGATCGGGCGATTATTCGAGTAGACATGTCTGAATATATGGAAAGGCATTCGATGTCCAAGCTTATTGGTTCTCCTCCGGGGTATGTGGGCTATGATGAATCGGGTCAACTTACCGAAGCGGTGCGGCACAGGCCCTATGCGGTGGTGCTTTTTGACGAGGTAGAAAAAGCTCATCCAGAAGTTTTCAACATGCTTCTGCAGGTGATCGACGAAGGACGATTGACCGATGGCAAGGGCAGAGTGGTGAATTTTAAAAATACTATTATCATTCTGACTTCCAACATTGGTTCACAATTTGTGGAGAAAATGGAATCAATCGGGTTTTCCAATAATGGCGCTGTGCAAGATTACAGTAATATGAAAGAAAAGGTGACCGAAGCACTAAAGGATCATTTTCGTCCAGAATTTCTTAATCGTCTTGATGAAATTATTGTTTTCGATATTTTATCCCTCGAAGCGATCAAGGCCATAGTGAATTTGAGAATAAAAGTGGTGGGGGATCGCTTGTTGGCGAAGGGAATTGATTTTGAAATTTCAGATGAAGCGCTTTCTCATCTGGCGAAAGAGGGCTATGATCCGCATTATGGAGCCAGACCTTTGAATCGCCTGATTCAAAATAAAATTTTAAATCCTATTGCATCATACATTATTTCAAATGGAGTAAAGAAGGGCGGGGTGGTGGTTGTCTCCGTGAAAAACAAAGAACTGGTAATTGAAACTAAAAGAAATCATAAGGGATTACGGATAAACAAAATAAAAAGTCCCATTCGCCTGAGAGCTCATTCCGAGGTGTAAATTTCCATAGAGGGATGGCAAAAAGTCTTTTTTTGTGTTATTTTGACAAAGGAGGAGCAAAGTGAAAGCTCGCTTTCATTTTGTCCGAGTGAAGTCAAAATATTGTACCCAGTTATATTTTGGGTGGGTGCTCTAGAAAATGCGTCGGTACTCAAGTGGTCAACGAGGGCAGACTGTAAATCTGCTGACTTCGGTCTCCGTTGGTTCGAATCCAACCCGGCGCACCAAATTTATTAGTAATTTAAGAATATAATTTATGGTAGAAAATTTTACAAGAGAACAGTTAAGAAACGCAGCTGTCGCAATTAATCGACACACAACTGCGACAAAGGAAGCATTTGCAAATCCCACTAAAATGAGTAGGAGCGCTTTAAATGCTCGTATACAAAACGATGTTCTAGGTTGGGACAAGGCTCAGGAATTAGCAATGGATGATGTTTCAGCCTTAAATATGAATCTCACAAAAAAAGCACTAAGAAAACTGATAGTAAAAACATATTGTAATCAAAATAACATTAAAATAACATAACATTTGTTATTTTCCTAAAATCATGTTATTATAAAATAGATTTCAAAAAGGCCTGAGGGCTTTTTTGTTTATAAAAATATGGAAATACGAAACATAGCAATTATAGCCCATGTGGATCATGGCAAAACAACTCTAACTGACGCCTTGATGAAACAAAACGGCGGACTTCAAGACGAAGGAGTTTCCATGGATTCAAACGATCTTGAAAAAGAAAGAGGTATTACTATTTACTCCAAAAATACTTCTATCTATTACCCTTCGAAAGACTCAGGGCGTCCCGCAACGAAAATAAATATTGTCGATACGCCTGGTCACGCAGACTTTGGTTCTGAAGTAGAACGGGTTTTGCGAGCGATTGACTCAGTGCTTCTCTTGGTGGACGCTGTCGAAGGTCCGATGCCACAGACGAGATTTGTTTTAAAAAAGTCTTTAGAACTAGGACTTAAGCCGATAGTGGTTATAAATAAAATAGACAAGCCTGCCTCAGATCCACATAGAGTGCATGATGAAATCCTAGATTTATTTTTTGAATTAGGCGCCAATGAAGATCAGGCGAATTTCGAAACAGTGTATGCTATTGGGCGAGAAGGAAAAGCTTTTAAAAATATTGGTGATGAATCCAAAGATCTTTCTCCGCTTTTGGATTTAATTTTAGAAAAAGTACCGGATGCAAGTTCGTGTCAAGGGGAGTCCTTGACAAGCTTGTCAAGGACTCCCCTTGACACTCAAACGCTTAGGGCGCAGGTTTTTAACTTAGGTTATGATAACTTTCTGGGTCGTATGGCAGTGGCGCGAATTTATTCGGGCAAAATATTATCTGGTAGTCAAATTTTCGTAAAGGGCAATATTGACGGTCATGATACAACACGCAAAGGAAAAATAACAAAACTTTTTTCCTTTGAAGGAATAAGTCGCAAGGAAGTCGAAGTTGCTTCCTCGGGAGATATTGTGCTTTTGGCTGGAATTCCGGATATTTATATTGGTGAAACAATCTGTGAGGATGAGACCGTAGATGCTCTGCCTCATATTGCTATCGATGAACCCACTTTATCCTTAAATTTTTTAGTGAACGATTCTCCTTTTGCAGGTCGGGAAGGGAAGTTTGTTACTTCTAGACAAATCAAAGAAAGACTGGAAAAAGAATTGGAGATCAATGTTGGACTGAAAGTAGATTTTTCTCCTGATCAGGGCGACAAATTTGGCCCCAGTTTTTTTAAAGTTTACGGCCGGGGAGAACTTCATATAGCCATACTTTTAGAAAACATGCGTCGGGAAGGATTTGAGAT
>JBBUEH010000020.1:0-34013 GCA_038078255.1 Patescibacteria group bacterium | reverse complement strand
AGCGAGCGATATTCATGGTAAAGTTTTATTGGATGTTCCTTATTTTGGCTACATCATTGACCTAGCTCGCAAGCCCCTCGGTTTTATTGTTCTGATTATTCTTCCGGCGGTTATAGTCATTTTTGATGAGGGAGCAAAAATATTTCGGGAGATAAAAAAAATGAGAAAGAAAGAAGAAGTTATAGAAAATAGCGTGGGAGAAAATATGCAACAATGAAAAAGCAATGTAAAAAAATAATAGCTTTGTTCTTGATGTTGCCACTCTTTTTGGGTTTGTCAGGGGTGCGCTCAACCAATGCGTATTATGGCGATATAGAGAGTTCACTGGATAATATTCTTTCTGCGGCATTTTTAGATTTATTATTGACCAATAACAATTTAGAAAAAATTATCGGCCCGGAAGCTCTGGGAGAAGTTTCTCATGCCTCCGTGGTTATGGAAGAGGAGGGAAGTCTCGCGATGCAATATGCTTTATCTAATAGCGTTCTAAATGAAGATGCTGATCTTTGTTCTAAGTTAATAGTGGAAGCAAAATTAAACGGAATCAGCAAGTACATAGGGCCACTCTCTCTACTTGCGCATACTGCCACCACCGAATTTGGAAGCTGGGAATTTCGTTTTGATTTACCACCTAATGCCAGCGTCCCTCACGGAGCGAAGTGTCATGCGAATGCTCTTTTTTCCACTTGGAGGCAAGATATAGTAAACCTGGCGGATAGTGGCTGGAATGATAAAGAAATTTTGGATATTTCTTTCACTGCGCGAATGGTTGTCTTGAATGAAATTTTCGCAAGGCCGAATGGGGGACCAGCTCCTAAGGATAAAGAATACATCGAACTTTACAACAATGGCAATACACCGGTGGATGTTTTGAACTGGAAGATTTCTGAAATCTCTGGAGTAACGGAAACATTCTATCCAATAGTGGCTGTCGGCGCAGTTCCTGGACAAGTCATGCCTTACAACGGAGCTTCGACTGTGATTCCAGCTGGAGGGTTTTTAGTCTTGCAGTTTGGCGGAGGGTCGTCGCATTTGAATGACACAGGTGATACTGTAAAGCTCTATGATAATACCGCGGTATTGCTCGATGGCCATAGTTATCCTGCTATAGCGGCTGGTAAAGCAGTAGTACGCTTCCCAGATGGCATAGGTTTCTGGGTAGATCCTGAGCCTACTCCCGGGACAACAAATATGGTAAGTTTGGAAGATTTGCGTCTGGCCGGATTTACTGATGATATGATCGAGGAGGTGATGAAGCTGGCAGTACTTATGAACGCTACTTGGTCAACTGAAAATGAAAAACTAGAAGAGCAAGAGGTTATCCCGGTCACAGAAACAGCGATAGAATTAATTACTACCGGGTCTACTTCTACGACAATAGAGGGAGCGCTAGAAGAAATATTGCAAGCAGTAGAAACATTGGTAGAATCTACTATACTCCCAACACCAGAACCAGAATTAGAGCCAGAACCCCAGCCCGAAGCTGGTCAGCCTTCGCTGGAAGCTTCCGCCGACACTGAAGTTTTAGCGGACGAGACGGTGGGCGTAGCAGAAGTTGTGACAAATATATTAGAAATAGTGGAAACACTTACTGAAACTGTTATCACGGAAGAAACTCCGGCGGTTATAGAAGAAACACCCCAGCCTTCGCCAGAGGCTACGGCGGGCGAAGCAGAACCTGCGCCAGCCCCAATTCCTTCAGCTGAAGCTTCAGGATCTTCGGCTCCCGTAGAGCCTTCGACAACATCATAAAAATAATATGAAAAAATTAATTCAAAAATTCATACTTTCTGGAATCACAATGGTGGCCCTCTTGGGTTTTACTTCAAGCGTTTTGGCTGTGGATCCCATGACAGTAATTTTCGAGAATAATCCGCTGTTCGGCGAGGTTAATTTCTTACCCGGTGATACAACAGAAGGGGATGTAGCGGTAACAAATAACACCAATACATTACAAAATGTTTATGCAGAATCAGTGAATGGCTTTGATCCAGACGACCTTGGAAATCAGCTTTACCTGAAAGTGTTTGAGAATTCAAACATAGTTTACCAAAACGAATTTGACGACTTCCTCTCGGCTGGTCCGGTGTCGCTTTCATCAATTGATGGAACCCAATTAACAACTTACACATTTGAAGTTTCGTTTATTAACTCTACAGACAATGATTATCAAGGGAAGTCGTTGGGTTTTGATCTTTGCATCGGCTTCTCGGGTGGTAGTTTGCAATGCGGTAATACTGTGGTAGGAGGAGAAAATGACACAGGTGGCGGTCCTTCGACAGGCTCAGGATCTTCAAGCGGAGGAGGAAATAGCGGGTCAATACCTCTTACGATATTTAATGAGCAGGCAAGTGATTTATTTCCATTTACCACAGCAACGATAACTTGGGATACAAATAAATTAGCAACGAGTCAGGTTGTCTATGGGTTAGCTTCCGGGGGTCCTTATACTTTAGATTTGAATGCAATATATTTTGGATACCCGTCCGGCACTACTGAAGATCCAATAAAAGTCCTACATCACTCTATGTTGATAACAGGTCTGACGCCGGGACAAACTTATGTCTATCGGGTTGTTTCTCGCGCTTCACCGCCAACTATAAGTTTTGAAAGATATTTCACAGCGCCTCTCTTGGCTCAAGCCAATAATCAAGTCAACAACCCCAGCTCAGTTCTTGGCGCCTCTACCGGAGGGAGTGATGGATATGTATCGGGAAGTGTGTTAGGAGAAACTGCTTCAGCTTCAGAGGAGATTCCGAGTTCAAACCCAAACTTGGCTGTAGTATTTGCTTCTGGCTTCTTTGATGACCTACTGTCTATCTGCGCTTTGATTGCTCTCTTAATGCTTCTCTTTATCTATTTAATCTGGCGACTGTGGCTGCGAAAAAAATATGAGCAATCTGGAATGCTGGAAGGGGAGATACTGAATAGGTTTTATCTTTTCTTTGGAAGCTTTTCTCTCTTAGCCATACTTGTATCTGCAATCTTAGGTGAATATTGTCCTCTCTCAGTACTTATAGTGGCATTTATAATTTCTTTTTGCCTTTACCTTTATGGGAAATTTAAAAAGCAATAAAAAAATCAAAGAGGCTGGATACAGATTAGAAAAAAGGTCATTAGTTTAGATTAGTTTTTGTGTTGACTTTTTTGTCGCTGTGGTGGTATTATAAACAGATTATGAGCAATAGAACATATCTTATGAAAAAAATAATCTTTACATCTTTTGTAGTTTTACTTGCCACTCTTGCTGCGTCTACCATAGAAGCTAGCCATTCTTGGAAAACTTATCATTGGGCTCGAACAGTAAATCCTTTCACTTTAAAACTGGGGGATAATGTCTCGAGCATATGGGATCCATATCTTTCCACCACATCGGCTGACTGGAGCGTATCTCAAGTTTTAAAAACTTCTATCATGCCAGGACTTGGAGGCAAAAATTGCAAACCTGTTTTGGGTCGAGTGGAAGTCTGCAACAGAAAATACGGCAACAACGGCTGGCTGGGCATTGCGCAAATCTGGATAAATGGTGGCCACATTGTACAAGGAGTAACGAAAATGAACGACACATATTTCAACATTCCGAAATATAATAATCCAAATGAAAAACTACATGTCATCTGCCAAGAAATCGGGCACACCTTTGGACTCGATCATCAATCTGAAGACGGAAGTTCTCAAAATTCTTGCATGGACTATTTTTCCAACACTGGCGCCAATGCCACCAATCCTGCTAGCACCCATCCAAATACCCACGACTACGAACAGCTAGAGAGCATCTATGCGCACCTAGAAACTTTCACCACTGTTCGATCTTCTACTACATCTGCGTCAGCTCTTGAACCTGACGGTGAAAATCCTGCCACCTGGGGCAAAATCATTCGTGAATCTAAAAACAAAAAAACTTCCGTCTTCGAACGAGATCTGGGGAAGGGAAATAAAATTTTCACTTTCGTTACTTGGGCAGAATAAAATATAATAATTATGCAGAGTTTATCTCGATGGCTCAAAAAGTATTTCATTCCTCACGAAAAGAATGAATTCCAGCCGCATTTTCTACGACATAAATCAATGTCGCTGTTTCTGCTGTTTATTATTGTGATTGAACTTGGATTTCTAATAGAAGTATTTATCGTCTTTGATAAAACAAATTTTCTTGCTTCTGTTCTTCCAGGAGTCTTGACCAATATCACTAATGAAAAGAGGGCCGAGAACAATGCTCCGCCTTTGGCGCAGAATGAGTTGCTGGCCAAAGCCGCAGAATTAAAAGCGCAAGACATGGCAACCTATGGATACTTTGCGCACACTAGTCCAGAGGGTAAAACTCCATGGTATTGGTTTGATCAAGTTGGTTATCACTACATCCGGGCTGGCGAAAATTTAGCAATTAATTTTTTTGAATCCGAAGCCGTAGCAGAGGCGTGGATGAATTCTCCTACCCATCGAGCGAATATCATTAAAGCAGACTACACTGAAATAGGAATTGGTGTTGTAAACGGCAAATATCAAGGCAAGAATACGGTCTTCGTAGCGCAACTCTTCGGCACACCAATTAAAACAATCTCTCCAGAAATTCTTACACCTAAACTCACAGCTCCTCCAGTTAAACCCAAAACCTCCCCCGTAAAACCACTAATACCTAAGCCCACCCCACCTCCAACTACTGCAGGAGCTCCGACGGTGATTCCAGTAGTGGCTCCAATTACAACGCAAATTTTAGGCGAAGAAGTAAATTCTACTCCAATAATAAAAAATGTTTCAGTCTTGTCCAATCTAAAATCTTTCATCCAGAAAATCGCTACTTCTCCTCGTCAATATTCGACCTTCGTGTACGGGGCGATTTTCTTGCTTCTTATTTTGGCGCTCCTTTTGGCTATCTTTATCAAACATGAAATCCAACATCCAAAGATCATCGGAAGGGGACTTACATTGGTGGCTGTTATTATTTTCTTACTATTTTTAAATATAAAAGTTTTGGAATTTGACACGAGAGTCCCCACAGACGACCTCACGGCAAACGCTATCAGTAGTGTTGCAAACTAGGATCTCTTTGCGGTACAATACTCTTATGTATAAAATACGAATATTTTTAATTCTAGGTGTTTGGATGGCTGTTCTGCCGTTTTTGGGTTTTCCTTACGCTTGGAGGGATGTATTAACAACTCTCTCTGGAGTAGCGCTTGTTTCTTTAAGTTACTTTTTATTGCAAAAAAATAAAACAAAAGAAACTATTATAGAGAAAAGAACTTTTGATAATTTTTCAGAAAATCATGATTTTGAAGAGAATCAAATAGAGAATAAAATAAAAATACAATAATGCAAGATTTTTTCAAAACAAGACAAAATATAATTGTCATTCTACTTATTGCTCTTTCTTTTGGAGGGGGGGTCTTCGTGGGGACAACTAACCGTCCAGAAATAGAAAAAGTTATGGGTGTATCGAATAAAAATACAGAAATCGTAACGACAGCAGACTTTGCGCCTTTTTGGAAAGTTTGGAATACCATCAACGAGAAATATCCAAAGGCCGATGAGGCAATTGATCAAAATAGAGTTTATGGAGCCATTGCCGGACTCGTAGATTCACTCGACGACCCCTATAGCGTATTCTTTGATCCGAAAGAGACCAAATCATTCCAAGAAGAAATCTCTGGTAATTTCAGTGGAGTCGGTATGGAAGTATCTATGAAAGAAAAAGTGCTTACCGTAATAGCGCCACTGAAAGACACGCCCGCTTACCGAGCAAATATTAAACCCGGTGATAGAATTCTCAAGATTGACCAGACTGTAACTTCGGGTCTCTCTCTTGATGCCGCCATTAAATTAATGCGAGGAGAAGTAGGTACGACCGTCATCTTGACCATTCTGCACGAAGAAGATAAAAGTCCAGTAGAAATAAAAATTGTACGAGACATCATAAATATTCCAACTCTCGACACAGAGCTTCGGAAAGATGGAATTTTTGTCATCAAACTTTACAGTTTTTCCGCTAATTCTACCAACTTGTTCCGAAAAGCGATGAAAGAATTTGTAGCGGCTGGAACGGATAAATTAATTTTAGATTTACGAGGAAATCCGGGAGGGTATCTCGATGCGGCGGTGGACATGTCTAGCTGGTTTCTCTCGGGAGACAATATTATTGTGACTGAAGACTATGGCAACAACAAAGAACCAGAGATATTTAGAAGTCGAGGTTATAATATATTTAACGAAAAATTAAAATTTGTTATCCTGATCAATGATGGTTCTGCTTCAGCTTCAGAGATTGTCGCCGGCGCCATGCAAGACCACGGTCGGGCAAAACTCGTCGGCGAAAAAAGTTTTGGCAAAGGCTCCGTCCAAGAAGCAATTAAAATAACTCCGGAAACTCTTTTGAAAATCACAGTGGCAAAGTGGCTCACCCCGAACGGAAATTCAATTAGCGAAAAAGGACTCACTCCGGACTATGAAGTAGAAATTACTCGAAAAGATCTGGAGGAAAAAAAGGATCCGCAATTAGAAAAAGCAGTAGAGTTATTATTAAATTGGCAATAATATGCGTGTAATATTTTTAAAAGATGTACCGAGGGTAGGAAAGAGACATGATGTTAAAGAAGTAAATGACGGCTATGCGATGAACTTCTTGCTACCTCGAGGGTTGGCGCAGACCGCCACGACAAAAGCCCTAGCGGAACTTGAAATAAAAAAGAAAGAAATTGTCTTGGAGAGGGAAGTGCAAGAAGATCTTTTAATGAAAAATTTAGAAGAAATAAAAGGTAAAATCATAAAAATAAAAGCAAAAACAGACGAGAAAGGACATCTCTTCGCTCAAGTTCACAAGAAACAAATAATCGATGGCATGCGAGAACAACATCATGTAACAATTAGTGAAGAATTTATTGTCTTAGAAAAACCAATCAAAGCAGTAGGGGAGTTCGAAATTCCAATTAAGGTTGGAAATAAAAAATCTTCGTTTAAACTTGTGGTGGAGGGGATTTAAATTACATTAACTACTTTTTTGACTACCGTAGCGCCGTTGAAGGAAATTTTGCGTTTTGAGCCAAATTTGACCGTACCGGGTTTTAAGGCGAAAAGGGTGTGATCTTTGCCCACACTGACATTAGCGCCTGCCATAATGGCTGTGCCTCGTTGCCGGACGATAATAGAGCCTGATTGCGCATTTTGGCCATCTGCAAGCTTAATACCGAGGTATTTTGGGTTTGAATCTCTTAAGTTTTTGGCGGTTCCGCCAGCTTTTCTATGGGCCATATATGTGATAGAGTATATATAATTTTATGGAAAAAATCAAGCAATTTGTTGCAAGCGAAAAAGGAAAAAACATTCTAGTGATTATTATTATTATTTTAGTAGGTTTGGCTTCCTTTGAACTCGGTAGACTTTCGAAGGGAACTAAAAGCTCGGGGGTAAAAATAGAATATCCGCAAAAGTAATGTAATATACCGGAAACATATATTGTGCGACATGCCTCTAGTAGAGTAGTACCCTATTTAAAAACACTACTAAAGGTAACCTTAAACCAATTCACAGCATTACTTATCGTGACCCCCGAGAATTTCATAATAAACAAAACAATTATAATTAAAATTATAATTTGTAAAAACCCACTCTGTTTATTTTTATTTTTCATGTTTTTTATTATACCACAATTATTTATAAGGAGGTAAATAATACATTGGGTCTAGATAAGCATTTATGGCTGCAATAGGTTGTTTAAGAATTCTTCCAGGACAAGAAACACTAGGTACGGTATTTACACTAACAGCACTCGATACATAAAGTGAAATATGTAAATGTGGTCCTGTGACCCTGCCAGTACCTCCAGTATACCCCACCACCTCCCCTCTTTTTATTCTTTCTCCTTCAACTACTTTTATAAGTGACAAATGCGCAAAAGTACCAGAAAGACCATTGTTGTACTCAATAAAAATCCATTTACCAAAAGAAACACCAGGGCAACTAATATCCGTATCTCCAATTCCTTTAACTAGACCATCCGCCATGGCTTTAACCGGTAAAGGAGTTCTAGCCCGAAAATCAGTACCACTATGACCACTGGCATAAGTTCTATGAGGTCCAGTTTTGGCTCCAAATTCTTGCGTTACAAAAATTTTATCAAGCGGCCAACTCAACACCCCGGACCCTGGAAGCTTAGATGGATCTAGAATAAATTGGAGTTGCGCTTCATAGTCTCGTAATTCTTTTTCAAAAACAAGTTTCTTGGCTAATTGATCTTTTACTAATTTTTGGTAATTAGCTTCGCTGTTTTTTGTTTGCGCTAAAAGCTTGTTTTTTGCTAAAGTATTTTGTTGCACAATTTTCTGCTGATCAGAAAGTTTAGACTTGAGCGCCAGAAGTTCGTTTTTGGCGTCAATGGTCGTCGTTCTGGTATCTTCTAAATCACCCTTGACTTGTTTCAATCTAAGGATGTCCTCTCTGATCTTCTCTCGCAGGGTGATGATATTGTCTATATCATTCCAAATGACAGTGAAATCATTCGGAGACAAGATAGTCTCGATAAGGCTTTCCTGCTCGAATTCATCTATTTTTCTAATTTCCAGTTCAATAGATTCTTTATGGTTTAAAATAATATTTTCTTTACTATTTATGTCTTTATTTAAGCCCTGGATAGTCAGATTTATTTTATCTATTTTCTTTTGCGTCACAGCAATGTCCGTCTGTAATTTTTTCTTGGTTAAATCTAATTCTTTAATAGATCGGCTGAGCGAATCTTTCTGTTGCTCTAAACCATTCAATTGTGCTTGATAGGCTTTTATTTCTTCTTCGAGTTTAATTATCTCCGAATCTTTCTGCTCTATTTTATTTTTTAATTCTGTGGCCGTTTGCGCATAAGAAAACAAAACTGGCAAAATAAATAAAGCCAAAAAAAGAACGAGGCTAAATTGCTTTTTGTAAACGAGAAAGTGTTTCATTTTTTCCTAAGATTGAAGCAATAATAAATGGATCGGGTGACTTGTCTTGCCCAGAAAGTGCATATCGCACCGGATGCAAGAGCTCTCCCCTACTCTCTTGCATATTCGCTATCAACATTAATGAATCTTTTATATTTTCGGTAGTAAAATTTTGTTCATTTATTTCTTCTAGTGTTTTGATGGCTAATTTTAGATTGCTTGTAATTTTTTCTGGTGAAGAATTTTTATACTGTATTTTTTCTTTGAGTTTTTCTTTCGCATATTCTGGTTGTTTAAAAAAGAAGTCTAACTCCCCTGCCTCAACCATTATTCTGACATCGCTCCATTTCGAAATTCGTTCGAAGATAATGGGAATAATTTTCGGATTGCGCATGTGTTCTGGTAAATTTGCTAAAATATTTTTCTCTATTTCTTCTTTCGGAAGTAATTTCAGGTGTTCTTTGTTAATCCAATCTAGTTTTTCTGGATTCATCTTTGCGCCCGAAATCTGAATTTGTTCTATGTCAAAAGTTTTGATCAATTCTTCTCTTGTATATATTTCTTTCTCTCCGCCTGGGTTCCATCCTAAGAAAGCAAGAAAATTTAGCATAGCATCTGGCAGGTATCCTTCGTTTCTATATTCTAAAACATCTTTTGCCCCATCTCTCTTTCCCATTTTTTTGTTTCCATCTCCACCCATTATCGGAGGAGCTGTAATGTACACAGGAGGAGTAGCATCGAGAGCTTCGTATACAGTAATGTAATTGGGCGTAGAAGAAATAAATTCTTGCCCCCTGACAACATGAGTGATGCCCATTTCTATATCATCTACAATATGAGCAAAATTATAAGTCGGGTAACCATCACTTTTTATAAGAATAAAATCATCGAGTGCCTCCGGACCAGCTGACAATTCTCCACGAACAGCATCATGCCAAATAGTACGTTTGGGTTCCTTAATTTTAAAACGGAGCGGGATGCCAGGTTTCCAGTCTATTTTATTTTCTGATCTATAATCACGAAACAAAAATGCCTGTTTTTTTTCTTTAGCTTTTTTTCTAAATTCTTCAATTTCTTCTCTAGAACTAAGATCGGCATAAGCAAATCCTCTTTCAATTAAAATATTTGCATATTTTTTATAAGTTTCTAGTCGTTCTGATTGGGTATAACACATTCCGGGCTCGCATTTATCGGGACCAGCGTCATAATCAAGCCCCAGCCACTTCAGGGTTTCAATAATGTGCTCTACAGAACCAGCCACTTCCCTTTCTTTGTCCGTATCCTCAATTCGCAGAATAAAAATACCGTTATTTTTCCGAGCCCACAACCACGCATAAATAGCAGTGCGAACATTACCCACATGCATAAAGCCCGTAGGCGATGGCGCAAATCTGGTAACGACTTTTTCTGTGCTCTTTTCTGGCATAAAGCCATTTTAGCATTTATTCTTCATGACTCAAAGCAATATCCACCAAAGCCCGAGCAATTTTGGCGGCGGCCTCGGGCTTGTGGAAAGCTTTGGCATTTTGCGCCATCTTGTCATAACCTTCCTTGTCCCCCATGATTCTCTCCACCTCACCACTTAGAATATTGGCCGTCATGTTTGCTTCTTCCACCACACTACAAGCTCCCGCTCGAGCGTAATTGAAAGCATTCTTTTTTTGATGATCTAAATTTGTATTGGTGATAGGTATCAAAATAGATGGCACACCCCAAGAGGCCATTTCGAACAGCATTGAACCCGCTCTGGAAATTATCAACGAAGCAGCGCCGGCCGCCATTTTCAGGGCCAGTGAATTTAAGAATGCCATCGAAACATATCTCGTTTTGTGCGGATTATGAGTCAGCACCACTTCCGCTTGTCCGCTGACTGTTTTAAAATTTTGTACTCCCGTCTGATGAATAATTTGATAATTATTTACGAGTCTTGGTAACGCATCTAAAATAGTATTGTTGATAAGTTCTGCGCCTTGCGAACCTCCTAAAATTAAAAGGACAGGCAGTTCTGATTCGAGTTTAAAATAATTTAGAGCTTCTTTTTTCGAAGCTTTGTTTTCTATTTCAGTTCTGATGGGCTGACCCGTCCAAGCCACTTTGTCTTTAGGAAAGTAGTTCGCTGCTTCGGTGAAAGAAATCGCAATTTTCTTAGCGAAGTGTCCTGCCCATTTATTTACTCTGCCGGGAGCAGAATCTGATTCGTGAATGACAACAGGAATGCCTAAAATTCTAGCAGCCAAAATGGTTGGAAAGGAAGCGTATCCCCCCTTGCCGAAAACAACATCTGGAAAAATCGAATAAAGTTTAAAGATAGCATTGATTACGCCGAAGAACATTTTGAAAATATCTAAAAAATTCAAGAAAGAAAAATAAGTGCGCATCTTGCCAGCCCCCACCTCTTCGTATAAAAGATTATTTTCAAAAAGCACTTCTTTGTCATAGGGACTGTCCGAAAAATAATAGAGCTTGGCTCCTAATATCTTTTCGTGATCTATTATTTGATTGACTTTTTCTGCGACAGCGATAATGGGATAAAAATGTCCACCCGTCCCGCCGCCTGTAAAAACTATTTTCATGTGTTTTTTTGTTGAAATTTTGACACCTGAAGCACGATGCCCATGGCTATTAGATAAATCATGAGAGAAGTGCCTCCGTGACTCATGAAAGGAAGTGGAACCCCGGTCAACGGAAAAACTCCAGTGACGGAAGCAATATGCATAAAGGATTGCATCGTGATCATTATAACAATTCCAGAGACGAGAAGTCTACTAAATAAATCGGGCGAATGATTGGCAATCCGAAATCCACGCAGAGCAAAAAGCAAATAAAGAAATATCACTCCGCAAGCTCCAAGGAAACCAAGCTCCTCACCTAAGACAGCGAAAATAGAGTCCCCTTGCGGTTCGGGAAGATAGCTAAATTTTTGAATACTTTGACCAAAGCCTCGTCCAAATATTCCACCCGAACCAAAAGCGATCAGGGATTGCTGAATCTGATAGGAAGATCCTCGGGGATCCGAAGATGGATCAATAAAAGTCTTCACCCTTTCCTGAAGATAAGGTGTCGAAAAAACTAAAAATCCAAGAAGCAATATTGATCCTACTCCAATACCTAAAATATATTTCATCGAGACACCGGAAATAAAAAGCATGACCATCCCAGTCGCCGCAATTAAGATAAAGCTTTTAGTGTCCGGTTGTTTAAATAAAATTACAGCGATAATCAAAAGCATAATGCCAAAGGGCAGAATTCCAAATTTAAAATCTTGCACTTTATTTTTTACCCAAGACAGCCACGCCGCAAAATAAATAACAAATCCGAATTTCAAAATTTCCACCGGCTGAAAAGATATCAACCCTAACTTTATCCATCTTTGCGCCCCTCCATGACTCCATCCCAAAGAAGGAACAAAAACCAAGGCCGTCAGCAGAATTGACGCCAAAAAAATTAAAAGGGAATATTTGCGCCAAAATTTGTAATTTATTTTTAAACAGAAATACATCCCCACGAGTCCCAAGCCAAGCCCTAAAACCAACTGGCTAAAAAGCACTGAATAAAAAATCTTTTCATTTTTAGCCAAAATTCCTAAAGACGCAGAAACGAACACCAGAACTCCAACAGCCAGCAAGAAACAGAGAATTATTAAAAAAAATCTATCTACTCTTTTTTCTTTCATGGAGGGTCACCGGCTAATGATTGCTAAAATTATGCCCAAAATCGCAAACACCACTGATAAAATCCAAAAACGCATCGTCACTTTATAAGACGGCCAACCCAGAACTTCAAAATGATGATGCAGTGGCGCCAGTCGGAACAATCTCTTCCCTCCTCTTAATTTTTTAGAAAAAGTTTGCAAAATAACTGAGCCAGAAGTAAGGACTAGGGGCAAAGCAACAACCGGAAGAATAAAAACTGAATTGGTTAAAAAGGCCAAGGTGGCGAGAGTGATGGTCAATCCCATGATTCCCGTCTCTCCCATATAAAATCTGGCGGGTGGAATATTAAACCAAAGAAAGGCCAATGTCGCTCCAGTAATTACTCCGGAAAACGAAGCAAGGTCTATTTGATTATTCGCATACGCTATGGCCGAATACGCTCCAAAGATAGAAGCCAGCACTCCCCCCGAAAGTCCGTCTATTCCATCGATCACTCCACCAGAAAATGACGCCAAAGCCACCAACATAAAAAATGGAATAATTAAAATTCCGAAATATATTTCTCCCACGAATGGAAAGTGGAGAGAGACCATATCTAATTTATAGAAAAACCAAATACCAATCAACAGAGAAATGAGGCACACTAGAAAAACTTTCCACTTCCGCCAAGACTTGTCATCCTGAGCAATTTTCCCTGTACCGTAAATTTGCAGAAGGTCATCGAGAAGTCCGAGTAATGCGCCAAAAAGAAGAGTGAAAAGAGGGATCAGAGTTTGATTGCGACTTAAAAAATTCATCTTCTCATTCCCCAGAAAAACAAAAATTCCTGTTGTAAGTAATACTGAGACCCAAATTATTATTCCACCCACTCGTGGCGTATGCAGTTCTTCGTGTTCTTTCTTTTCTTTGTGAATTTTTTTAAATTCTTCTGAAACGCCACTGCCATTTCTCGCATATTTCTTCCACATCTTATATTTATAGAAAAAGTACGTGGCTAGAGGCGTTAAAAAAAGACCTAAAAAGAAGGCCACCGCCGTAGGGAAGAAGATTTTGACTAAATCCAAATACATAGGCAGATTATAGCAGAAATAAACATTTAATACACTTCTTGCTGATAACACTTTGTTTTTTGAATATTATCTTGCCAGCGATATCCCCTCTTTAGAGTTTCCTCTTTTGTTAAAAGAAAGCGCTCATTTTTGCAATTTTGACAACTTCGAGTTTCGCTCTTCATAATTAAAAATTATACAACACATCCACTATTTTTTCCATATCAGAAAAACGACCTTTGAAGGTAGAGCCGAGGACTGTGACAGCTATCTCCTCCCCCTTTTTATCTTTAAAAATAATAACCAAATTACCTCCGGCGACTTCCGTAAAACCCGTTTTGGAAAATAAGAGATTCGGAATTTTGTCAATAATGGTATTGGTGTTTTTAAAATTATGCGTAAATCCAGATTCAGATTTTAAATTTATTTCTGGCAGGATGGTGGTGAGGAAAATTTCAGGATAAGCTTGATACGCATACAGAGCCATGATATTCACATCTACTGCGGAAGCGAAAGATCCGGCATTTTCCAAATCAAGATCCAAGCCGGTAAAATTCAAAAATGAAGTGTGCTCCATTCCGATCCTTTGCGCTTTGCCATTCATTTTTTCTAAAAAATTTTGAAGATTATTCTCCGAGAGAGCGTAGGCCCCGTCATTAGCAGAATTTATTAAAGTTAATTGAGCTAGATTGTAAATATTCCATTTTTCATTTACCAAAAGTCCAAAGTCTCCGGCTTGATTGATCGCCTCCGGAGAAAGTGAAATTATTTCGTTCGGCTCGTGGGAATGAAGAGCAACGATAATTGTCATTATTTTGGCCAGCGAAGCTAGGGGTAATACAACTTCGTCATTTTTACCGTAAATTTTTTTATTTTGAGTTATGTTGTAAATAGATACCGCTTTTGCTTCGACTGGAATATTTTGTAAAGCAATATTTATTCTAGCATTAGTTTCTTTCTCTAATCTAAAATGTTCATTTAATTTTAAATCTCCAATAAAAAAGAAAGTTGCCATCGTGGCAACAAAAATGAACATGAAAAATAATAAATTATTCTGCGTCTTCATTTTTTATTATTATTTGGAGCTCTTTGTTCACTTCTCCATAATCCGGCAGTTCTTCAACATTTTTTATCCCCATAAAAGATAAAAGTTCGAAACTGGGTCTGTAAATATATCTTCTGCTATCTTTTGCGTCTATTGTTTTTTCTACCAACCCACGCACCGACAAAGCACGCAGAGTAAAGCTTGAATTCACCCCCCTCACATAATCAATCTCCGATCGGCTCACTCCATTTTTATAAAGGACAATCGATAAAGTTTCCAAAGAAGCTTTTGAAAGTTCTTTATTTAATTCTTCTTTCTGTAAATTTTCTATTAGTTTGCTTAATTCTGGCGCCGTGCCGAGAGAAATATCATTCTCTTTTTCTAATAACACTATTCCCCTGTCCTCTAAATTATTTTTTAATTTTTCAATTGCTTCATCTATTTCTTTTTGCCCAAACTTTCCTTGTCCGTCCGAAGCCTTGGCGGAGGAGGAAAAAATTTCCGCCAGTTTTTTGCGGGATATTGGTTCTCCTTTCCAAAACAGTATCGCTTCTATTTTTTTTTCTATTTCCATAATTTACTTTATAAACTTTCTACTATCTTTTCCTGCTTTTCTAAAATAATATCTCCCGAATCATGTTCTTGGACAGCATCAATGACCCCCTGCCGAACAAGTTCCAGCATAGCTAAAAATCCCACAATCATTACGACTTTTTCTTCACGAGAAAATATTTTGCCAGTCAAATCTTTGAAATTCATTTTTAGTGAATTTTTTATTCTCTCGGTCAATTTGTCGATCATTTCTTCAATGCTTATTACTTTTTTCACTTCTGCTTCGGGTAAAAGTATTTTCTTCGGCATTCCACCTAACACACCTCGAGCAATCGTCATCATGGAATCTTTGGTGATTTTATCATCTGGCAAAAAAACTAGGATTTCATTCCTCCGCTCTTGGGGCGCAAAAATTATTTTTGCGCCAAAATTATTTTTAATATTCTCTCCGAGTCTAGTGAAAAGTTCATACAATCGAAGTCTCTCTTCCAGATTTTTTATATCACCCTCTTCTTCTGTCGTTAAATTTAAATCAGGCAATAATGATTTTGATTTAATAAGGATTAAGGTTGACGCTACTAAAACAAAATTAGCAATTTCTGCAGAACTCAGGCCACCCAACTGGTTGATATATTTTAAATAATCCTCAGTCACCGCCGCCAGCGAAACATCGTTAATGAAGAGCTTTCTCTTCTCCACTAAGTCTAAAAGCAGGCCAAACGGCCCTTCGAAGCCTGTTGTTTTAATTTTGTAAGTATCTTTTTCCACCTTTATATATTAGCATTTTTTATAAAAAAAGATATACTGAGAACCATGAAAAAAGAAACCGTCCGCCTGTCAAAAAATGTCGTCCCTATCGAATACGACCTACAATTACAACCAGACCTAGAGAACTTTACCTTTGAAGGAATAGAAATAATTAAACTCTCTGTGTTGAAAGCAACGAAAACATTAACTCTACACTCAAAGGGGCTTGAGATAGAAACAGTAGAGATTGCGACTGGGGGTAAAAAAACTTTTGCCAAAATCTCATACAATGAACAAAATGAAACAGTAACATTTTTATTTCCTAAAATTATTTCTACCGGCAGAAAAAAATTAACTTTAGTTTTTAGGGGAATCTTGAACGATAAAATGCGAGGATTTTATCGTAGTTGTTATTTTGTTGATGGAAAAGAGTGTCATATGGCCACCACTCAATTTGAAGCAACAGATGCTCGCAGGGCCTTCCCCTGCTTCGATGAACCAGCGCACAAGGCAGTATTTCACATTTCACTCATTGTGCCAAAAGGAAAAACTTCTATTTCAAATACATTGCCTATCTCCATACGAGAGCACGGTGCTGGCTATGAAATTGTAAAATTTGCGCCCACACCCAAAATGTCTACATATCTCCTTGCTTTTATTGTAGGTGATTTTGAATTTTTAGAAAAAAAATCAAATAGGGGTGTTCTCGTCCGTGTTTATACCACTCCCGGCAAGAAACATCAAGCAAAATTTGCGCTCGATGTCACTGTGCAAGTTCTTGAGTTTTACGAAAAATATTTTAATATTCCATATCCGCTCAATACGCTCGACATGATTGCCATTCCTGATTTCACTTCTTTGGCGATGGAAAATTGGGGAGCCATCACTTTCCGTGAAGTCGGACTCCTGGTGGACGAAATACACACCTCTGTCTCCACCAAAGAATTGGTGGCTGAAGTTATAGCGCACGAACTGGCGCATCAGTGGTTCGGCAATTTAGTCACCATGGAATGGTGGACACACCTATGGCTGAACGAGGGATTTGCTTCTTATATTCCATATCTGGCCATTGACAAACTTTTTCCTCAATGGAATATTTGGGAGAGATTTACTACCGACACTTTGGGAATAGCGTTGCGACTTGATGCATTAAAAAATACGCATCCTGTTGAAATCGAAGTCCATCATCCAAGCGAAATCGGGGAAATTTTCGATGCAGTTTCGTATTCCAAAGGAGCGTCTATTATTCGCATGCTGGCAAATTATTTAGGTGAAAAAGATTTCAGAGATGGTTTGCGATATTATTTAAAAAAACATAGTTATAAAAATACTGAGACAGTGCATCTTTGGCAGGCCTTCGCAAAAGTTTCTAAAAAGCCTGTCGCTCAAATGATGAAAAACTGGACTTCTCAACCAGGTTATCCTGTCGTCAAAGCTCGGATGATAAATAAGAAAATTAATTTCTCTCAAAACAGATTCTTTGCTAGCCCGTTATCGGCAAAAAGGGCAGAAGATAAAATGCATTCGACAGGCTCAGCACCTACGGAATGGAAAATTCCAATAATTTTCAAGAAAAACAAAGTAAATTTTGGAGAAACCGGATTCTTCAGGACAGCTTACTCAAAAGATTTATTGGAAAAACTTCGTGAGCCCATCCAAAACAAGAAATTAAGCGCTCCTGATAGGCTCGGCGTCATTCGGGATCTCTTTGCTCTCGCCGAAGCTGGCATTATCTCCACCACGGAGGCGCTAGAATTTGTCTCAAGCTATAAAAACGAAACAAACTATACAGTCTGGGTCGAACTCGCTACCGGGCTCGCTCGACTAGAACAAATTCTTCATAAAAATTTGCGTTTGAGTACTCTTTTAGAAAAATTTATTTGCGATTTATTTTCTCCTCTGGCTGAAAATCTCGGCTGGAATAAAAAAGAGGGTGAACTGCATACTGATATACTTTTGCGATCTTTGGCGATTTCTCGAGCTGGACGATCGGGTGATAAGAAAATAATTACTGAAGCTAAAAAAAGATTTAATAAACTACAAAGGGGTGGTCATATAAATCCTGATATTCGTGGAGCAATATACACTGTAGTAGCGAGCTCTGGTGGCATAAAAGAATATAAAATACTGATAAAAAAATACAAAAAAGAAACACTGCACGAAGAGAAGAATCGCATAGGTGACGCCCTCGGAGATTTTAAAAATCCAAAAATATTGGAGATGACATGCGTATTCTCAATTTCGAAAGATGTCCGTCCTCAAGACACCGTTGGAATAATTTCTGCAGTCGGCTTAAATGCATCTGGCCGAAATATTTGGTGGAATTTTATCAGAAAAAATTGGAAAATGTTGGTTTCTCGCTACGGCGATGGCGGACATACCTTGTCCCGATTGATTAAGGCCATCGGAGGAAGCGCTGAAGAAAAACATTTAAAATCTTTCAAGAAATTCTTCACCACCCATCCCGCCCCCGGCGCCAAGCGTTCCGTGGAACAAGTCCTCGAACGGCTCGAGGGCAATGTGGCGTGGCTCAAACGAGATCAGAAAATTATTGAGAAATTTTTGAAAGAAAATAAATAAAAATAATTACCTAACTTCTGCGACCGCTAGAGTTAGGTAATTAGAAAAAATTGACAGATAGTATATAATAGAGAGATGAAGACAATAAATAATAGAACAACAGAATATCCTATTGATGACATCTTTCTTAAACGATATTCGCCTCGGGCTATGTCAGAAGAAACTATTTCCAAAGATGAGCTGATGACCCTTTTCGATGCAGCTCATTGGGCGCCGTCTTCTTACAATGCTCAACCTTGGAGATTCATCTATGCCATGCGTAACACGCCAGAGTTTGATAAATTATTTTCTTTTCTGATAGATTTCAATAAAGATTGGTGCATAAAAGCTGCAGTATTAGTTGTAGTTATTTCCAAGAAAACTTTTGAGCACAATGGTAAAGACAATGTAAATCATTCTTCAGACACCGGAGCCGCTTGGGAGAATCTCGCCCTACAAGCGCAAACCATGAACCTAGTTGCTCACGGCATGAACGGCTTTGATTACGGGAGAGCCAAAACTGAACTCGGTATCCCTGACGATCATAATGTAGAAATGATGATAGCCGTAGGTAAACATGGAAAAGTTGAAAATTTGCCCGAAGCAATGAGAAAAGGCGAAACACCAAACACCCGCAAGCCTCTAGAAGAAATGATTTTCGAAGGGAAATTCCCGGGTTAAAAAAGCTCTTCCCGTATTCGCGCGAATTAGAGAATAGATAGTTATCCACACCCTACTATCTACTTTACTTGACTAAAGTACTTTAGTTTGCTAAAGTAACGAGATGAGTAAAGGAATGAATAAAAATACATCGATTGCAACGGTCAGGCTGATTAAAGAAATTGGTCCTAAGATGGATTGGAGTACCAAAGAAAATATCCAATTTGTTCAGGCTATTCTAGCGCTTCGAAATGCCGATGAGGCAAAGCGCTTTCTGCGTGATTTGATGACTGAATACGAAATAAAAGAATTTGCAAATAGACTTGAAACTGCTTCCCTACTTTCCAAAGATGTACAATACAACACAATTACCGAAGACACCGGACTTTCTTCGACAACTATCGCTCGCATTGCAAAATGGCTCAACGGCTCGCTCGGAGGCTACCGCCTCATTCTCGCTCGCCTTTCAATATTTCCTCGCCAAAGCTCGGAACGAAACTCAAAAACAGTTTCGCATACCAACTCTTTCAAACTTGGGAAGGGATTGTATTTGAGCTCGTAATTTTTCATAAATTTTAATTTTTTCGAAACCAATCCCTTCCTAAGTTTGCTTAGGAAGGGGTTTTGCGTTCTACCCGGATACGCTATGGTACCCGCCACCTTGGGAAGAAATTGATCTTTGAAAAATGGAGACAACATGCAGAAGGTAATCTGTTTTGATTTGTACAACACCCTGATGAGCGAGACTAGAAAGAGTCTGATGGAGGTGAGTAGTGGTGAATGCCATCAAGAGATTATGGTGTCTACCCCAGACTACCTCGACTATTTTGTCGAGCAGTACGGAGAAAAATATGCGCTCACAAAAGACAGTGTATACGAATACGTCCGAAACAACTTAATGTGTAGAGCAGTAAACAGTTTCGAGGAAATGACCCAATTACTGTTTTCTAGGTTCCTGCTCAACGAACCGTGCACGACGAGAAAACTCGACAGTGTCGCCAACTCCGTAGAATGGTATTGGAGGTTCGGAAGTGGAAGCGCAGAGTGGATCGAACCAACCTTCCCAGAAAAGCTCGTGGGGTTGAGAAACGCTGGCCACAAAGTTGTACTCGTTTCTAACTGCACCCTCCCGGCCTGGAAAAAAGTCAGAGATAAGGTTGAGAAGTATTTCAATTTTTGCTTTATCTCTGCACTGGAAGGAGTCTCGAAACCAGACCAGCGAGTCTGGGAGAAGATCGAATCTTGGTTCCCAGAGATCGCTCGAGATGAATTCACTATGGTTGGAGACAATGAGAGTGATGATCTGATGGTTCCACGGAGTCGTGGCTGGAAAACCATCCACGCAAAAGAGATGTGGAAAGTTTTCAAGGAGGAAAAATGAAGGTAAAAGAAACGGTCGTAACTAACGGCCGCGTAATCCTCCTCGATGAACCACTTTCACTCCAGACCCGTTCGGACATCGCAAGACTCGATACGATAGACGCCCAAGAGATCCTATTTCTCGAGGACCACCAACTCGCACATGGACTTGAAGAAGTCCTGCGGAGTATGGTAATGGAACCGAACACCTTGTTGGTATTCCCCGGCAACGGCTCAAACTACCCACGCAAGCTGTCAAAAGTTTGTCAGGAGTTCTTCAACACCGCCAGCGTCGAAGCAAAACGCTTCTGGACGCCTGGCACCGACCCTGAAGTACACGCCGGACTAATCTACCCCGAGAGATTTTTAATCCTCGGAGTAAAAAACATCGTTATTGTAGACGATGTGATTAGTTCGGGCTTAACCATGCGTAAGTTGTATCAAAAAAACGCATGGAGGTTCCCGGGCGCACACTGGACAGCATGTGTCTGGGTTTCGCAACAGCTCCCCTCAGGAAACATCCGCAGATACAACGAGGTGTCCGTGGCAACATTGGTACAGAGAGAGAAAGGAAACCAAAAGGTTCCGATCAATTCTCTGAGCACCCTTCGTAGCAACCCTGAAATTAGCGAGAGTTACGCTCGTCGCCACTTCAGGGAACCTATGGTGTTTCTTCATCTCCTTAGAAAGGAATCACGGCTGTAAATCGCATTTGGCCAACGCAAAAGGGCGGTGCTCGTATAACACGACCTGCCCTTTCACCATACAAAATAGCTACTTTATTAGACTAAAGTAATTTATTTTGATAAAATCATTATATAAAAATAAAATTATAAAAAACTAATAAAAAGATTATGTTATTATCACATCTTAAAATTGAATCAAAAATTGTACCTAATTATGTTCTACTTCCTGGAGATCCTAGCAGAGTAGATGTTTTCGGCAAACAACTTTCTGATTTCAAAATAATAAATCAAAATAGAGAATTCAGAACAGGAATTGGTTCTTACAAAGGAATCAGAATTTTAATATGCTCAACTGGAATTGGTAGCCCCTCCACGGCTATCGCAACAGAAGAACTTATTGATGCTGGGGCAAAAACTCTTATAAGAGTTGGGACATGTGGTGGATCGTGGAAGAGCAACATACCAAACGGCAGTTTCATCGTTCCATCATCATCTGTCAGAGATGAGGGTACAACCCTAGAATACATCCCACAAGGATTCCCTGCTATTGCTGATATAGAAGTAGTAATGGCACTCAAAAAATCTTCTGAAAAAATTAATAGAAATACATTTGTGGGAATCAATCGAACACATGATGCTTTTTACGGAAGCCAAAGTGCAATTACTAAATGGGGGCAATATCTACTAGATGAAAAGTGGAAAGGGTGCGATTCTCCTATTATTTCTTCAGACATGGAATGCTCAGCACTTTTTGTTGTAACTTCGCTTAAGGGAAGAAAGGCTGGAGCGATACTACTAGCAAATGCCAATTCGGAACCCTTGATTGATAGAATAAAAGGTAGAAAACAAAAAGTTATTACAGAATCTAGCCAAAGGAAAACAGAAAAAGAAATGAAAAAAATGATAAAAGTAACCTTGGAAGCTATAAAAATTTTAGAGACAAAATAAGATAATAAACCCTATTCAATAATTATCACTTCCCCGTCTCGGATAGCTTTATAGGGAATATTGTTTTGCTGGCAAAATTCGATTTCTTTATTGATGGCTTCGGATTCGGGATGATCGGAATCAAAGTGCGGCATGAAGGCAAAACGGATAAAGATGATGAAAAATAAAATTTCATAAAAATTTCTATTCTATAATTCTATAGAATATTAGAATGCTTTTAATTGCGCGCATCGATTTTAGCGGCGACGATGAAATCGTTTTCGGAAAGTCCACTTATCGCATGTGTAGAGAGTTCCAGCAAAACTTTGTTGTACCGTATGTGAATGTCGGGATGATGCTCTTCCATTTCCGCAATGTCGGCCACTAAATTTATAAAATTTATAGCGCCGATAAAATCTTTAAATTTATATTCTTTAGAAATTTTAACCCCCTTATCGTTGAGTGTCCAATCTGAAATTTGCGTCAAATAATCTTCAGCCTCTGCACGACCAAAAGGCTTCATTCCCTTATTCTCGCACGGCACGCACTTTTTTTTTAATAAATTATTCATAAATTTTCTCTCAACTTTGCAATCTGATAAATACTAAAAACAAGCACGAGAGCAGCAATCCATTGTAGCGGAGCAAGCACCGTATCGTTTACAATATAATCTAACAAAATAGCAACAAAGGGAAAGATAAGTTCAAGAATTGTAGACACATGTACCGGAGTTTTCGCAAGCCCTTTGTAATAAATAAGTAGCGCAACCATACCAGTGGAGACAGCAATCAACGCCAAAAAACCAAATTGAGACATCGTGGGTATGGCAAGTGCAGTTCCTTTTTCAAATCCTGAAATATGCGCACGCCCGAACAAAAACAAAATTGGCAGAGAGATAATCACAGTAATTAAAAATCTATAAAATGTGCTGACCTCGGCGCGAACTTTTCCTAAAAGCATTTTGGAAAATGTTGTGGAAGACCCCCAAGCAAAAGCGGCACCGAGGGCGTAGAGGGCGGCAATAATCGTGCCTTCACCTGTTTTAAAATTCACCATGCCATTCGGAAATGTCACAAAATAAGCTGAAAGCACAGCGAGCAATGCCCATTTTATATATCTACTATCTAATTTTTCTTTCAAAAAAATACGAGCAGTAGTGATGGCAAATATCGGTTGAAGTTTTTGTAAAAGAAATACTACTGACAACGAAATGAAATGCACTTTGCTGAGCGCCGTAGTAAACCACAATGTGCCAAAAAGTCCGCTCAAGATAGCAATCAAAACTATCAGCCACCACTCTCTCTTGGTAAGTTTGGTTTCTAAAACATATTTATAAACAAAGGGCGATAAAATTATAAGGCCAATCAAATGTTCAAGAAATATTATCGTGATAGGTGGAAGTGAATACAGGTGTTGACGAATCAAACCATCAAAAGCCCAAAGCGTAGCCGCTAGAATAATAAAAACGGGACCGGTGTATGAATTTTGCATAAGTTTATTTTAACAAACCGAGTTCGAGCGCAGCTAAAGCCGCTTCGCCCCCAACATGAATTCTGGCTTTGGCTTGTTTTAAATTATTTACAGTCAGGACACCAAAGCCAACGGGAATATCATCTTCGAGCATCACTTCTAGAGCCCCTTCTTGAGCCATTTTGCACACATAATCAAAGTGCGGAGTTTCTCCACGAATAACACAACCGAGAGCAACTAAGAAATTATATTTTTTACTCAGCGCCATTTTATGCAAAGCAAAAGGAAGTTCCACAGAACCCGACACATTTATCACCTTGATATTTTTTTGTATTACTTTGCACTTTTCCAAAGCTATAAGCGCACTTTCTAAAAGCTTGCTTGTAATTTCACCATTCCATCTCGCAACCACAATGCACGTTTTCAGCTTTTTTCCGTTTAAATACTTATATGTTTTATTTTTTATTTGCATATTTAGCAAGTATATCAAATTCTAAATTTAAAAAATCACCGTTTTTCTTGTTTTTCAAATTTGTATTTTTAAAAGTGTACGGAATAATCTTGACAATAAAAGAATTTTTCATAACTTTTACCACAGTTAAACTAATCCCCTCCACGGCCACTGAACCCTTGTAAACCAAAAACTTATTAAAGTTTTTATTGGGTATTTTTATTTCAAATACTCGTGAATTTCCTTCTTTTTTTATATGAAGAATTTCGCCTTTCCCATCAATGTGTCCCAGCACTATGTGCCCATCTAGACTATCACCTAAAACTATTGATCGTTCAAGGTTAACTATATCATCTTTCTTTAAAAAATCTAAATTAGAGAGTCTGAGTGTTTCCGGAATATATTCAAAAGAAATATTTTTACCTACTTGATTTACAGTGGAACAAACACCATTCACACTAATACTTTCCCCTAATTTTACTTTTCCTAAATTATTTAAAACTTCTAAAAATAACCCACCCTGATTGGATCTTGCATTTTTTACCTTTGCAGTTTTAGAAATTATACCTGTGAACACAATTTTATATCTTTTTTAATTTGGGCGATAAGTTCTTTTTCGGTTTTAAATTTTTTATATTTTCGCAAAAATTTATGAAGTTCAAGAGTCACTTCTTTGCCGTATGCATCTCCACTGTATCCTATGAAATGAGCTTCCACTTTACTATCTGGGCCAATCACAATCCCCGCTCGATATTCCTGACCATCCAGAACTGCCACTCCAGCATAAACTCCATCTAGCGGAACATACGGAGGCAATGCCTCCGTATGTTCCGCCTTTATATCTAAATTCACAGTCGGAAATCCTAATTTCTTTCCATACCCATCACCCTTGATTACAATACCAGTAATTATATATTTCATATTAACATACACAGGCGTTGCCTGTGTATTTTTTTCCATTTATTCCGAAAGTCTGCTATCTATGCGAGTCATGTCTCTCGGAAATGCTGTTGCCTCTTTAACATTTGCTAATTCAAGCATGCGGGCAGTAAAACGCTCTAAACCAGTGGAAGACCCGCCATGAGGAGGCATACCACATTTAAATGTCTGTAAATAGTACTCGAACTTTTTTGGATCCATTCCCCAATCTTTTATTTTTTTCACCAACATGTCGTAATCATGGATTCGTTGCGCACCGCTATTTATTTCAAGCCCTCGGAATAGTAGATCGAAGCCACGCGAAAATGGCGCTTCTCCCGGATCTTCATAAGTATAAAAGGCACGCTTTTTTGTTGGAAATCTGGTTATAAAGACAAAATCGGAATGCAAATTTTTCTTTACATACTCACAAAGTTGGCGTTCGTCTTCTGGCGACATATCGTTTGTATCTTCAATCGTACGATTAAATTCTTTCGCCACCAGCGCTTGAGCTTCAGCGAGAGTAAATATCGGAATTTCGCTTGAAATTTCCGGCACAGTTGTGTTAAAGCGAGTAAATATATCGCTGTGCAACTTCCCTACTGTGTTGACAGTATCACGAACTGCGTTTTCAAGAACTTTCATCGGGTCTCGTTCATTTTCAATAAAACCCATTTCAAAATCCATTTGAGTTATTTCGCTTAAGTGTCTAGTCGTTGCGCTTTTTTCTGCGCGAAATACTTTAGCAATGGTACATGAGCGTTCGAATGCTCCTACCATAATCTGTTTGTAAAATTGCGGGCTCGTAGCCAAGTATGCTTTGTGATCTTTAAAATAATTTACCGAGAAAACAGCCGATCCGCCCTCAGCATCCCCTCCCACGATTGCGGGGGACATGAACTCTGTAAACCCCTGAGACCTCAAGGAATGACGATATGCTTCAAGCATACTGGACTGCATTGTAAAAATATCTTTAGTTCTCTCAGATCGCAATGTGTAAGGTAAATTATCCAGATGAGTATCGAGATTTACAGATTCATTAAGCTCAAATGGTAAGTCTACCGCTTTTGAAAGAACTTCAATCCCTGTGACTTCTATTTCAACTCCACCACCTTGCTTGGCATTTTTATCATTTCGTTCTTTCACAAGACCTTTTATTTTTAGCACCCACTCAGGGCGAATTTCTTTTGCCATGGCAATAGCTTCAGGGTGAATAGGCAAAGTAACACACTGCACCTTCCCCGTCATATCCCGCATATCAAAAAATACCATTTTCCCCTGATCCCGCCTGACATCTACCCATCCAGCGATAGTGACTTCCTTGGTCACATGATCTTTTAAATCTTTTATATAAATTCTGTCTCTCATAAGATTATCTTACCACCAGATCATTAATTTCTCAACCTAAATTTTATGTTTTTTTATCTTTCCTCCACAAGCAACAAGAAAATTCTTATGCATTTTTTTAATTTCTATTTCTGGAAGTTTTCCGAAAAAGAAGCGAGCTTCTTTGGATTTATTTTTAAAATCAACATCTTTTTGTAAAACATCTGGACTGACTTTGAACGCACGATCATTGATACCAAGCAAGTAAAGTCCTGAGAGCCTTCGTACTCTGGAAAGCGCCACATAACCCTGTCCGAATTCAAAAACCTGCGAGAGGTCCATTACTGCCGCATCCATACTCATGCCCTGACTTTTGTGCACCGTAATAGCCCAAGCCAATCGAAGTGGAATTTGCGAAATCTGCGCGCGAATTTTACCATTTTCTTCCACTGTCCAGTCCATCGGCGCAACGACAATACTACGACCCTTATGGGTTCTAATAGTGGGCTGTCCCGTAAATTCATCGAAACCAACCACTATGCCAAGCGTACCATTCACAAATCTTTCTTTTGGATTATTTTTAGTACACATCACGACAGCTCCTGCCTTAAGTTTTAAATTCTCTGGCGACAAGCATCCTTTTTTAAGAATCTCAACTAGTTTATCATTTCCACTCGCAGACATTGTAAATAATTTTATTTCTGTTTTTAACTTCACAAGCTCATTATTATTTACCCGATCAACATCCACATTATGCGAAAAAAGTTTTGTAATATTCTCCGGTGGCTTATTCGTGCGCCTGCCCGCCTCTGGAGGGAATAGCCGAGCATTGATATGACCCCGGTGCACTTCTAGAACATTGTTAGTGCGTATACCCGAAAGCACAGAAAGAAAATTAGCGTCATCTTGACGATGCTGTTCCGAAAGATAACAAACGACCAACTGCGATCGCTCCCATGCCCCTCCATTATAAGCAAAACCATTTTGTAGATTTTGTAGACGTCCGACGTCTACAAGTGTGTTCTGTTTTGTCTCGTTCTCATAATCTCTTTTTACAATCGGTGGCAACTGAAAAAAGTCTCCCACTAAAATAATTTGCATTCCGCCAAAGGCATCGTTACTTTGCTTTATTTCTCTACAGACTGCGTCCACCATGTCGAGCATATTAAATGACAACATGGAAATCTCATCAATGATAAGCACCCGAGTCCGACGAACACGCTTGGCAATGTATTCACTGCTTGCGATTTTATCCAAATCATATTTGTCTAATTTTGTTTTAATTCCAATCCCACTCCAAGAGTGAATCGTCATTCCGCCGATATGCGTCGCCGCAATTCCCGTCGAAGCCGTAATAGCCGGCTCCACATCACAATCCCGCAAATAATTTACAAAGGCATTGACCGTATGAGTCTTTCCCGCCCCCGGCTCCCCCGTCAAAAAAACATTCGCACCGGTTTTTAAAATATTCAAGGCCTGCTCTTGGGTCATGATTGGGATATTCTAACATAAATAAAAAAGAGTTAGTAAATTAATTCACTTTTTGAAGTCCGGACATGAATTTACCAACTGCCGATAGAACCTTTGGGTTTTTATTTTTTCTTATAATATGTATTATTGCACTTCCGACTACTACAATTTCTGAATGTTTCTTTATTAATTCAACATCTTTTGGTGAAGAAATTCCGAAACCAACAGCTAGAGGAATTATCGAATTTTTTTTAATTCGTGTAAGGTAAGACAAAACATCTTGGGAAAATTTTTTTCCTGTTCCCGTAGTACCCTGCCTAGATGTACAGTATAAAAAACCAGTGGCTAATTTTTTAATTTCTTTTAACCTGCTCTCTTCTATCGCCGGAGAAATAACATAAATGAGGTGAATGTTTGCTCGTGTTGAGTATCTTCGTAATTTTTTACATTCTTCTGAGTCATAAGGCAGATCGGGTACGATAATTCCAGAAACACCACTTTCTTTACAAGCAACACAAAACTTTTTAATACCCATATGAATTACAATATTTGCATATGTCATAAGAACTACTGGAACTCGAAGATTATCATTAGTAAACTTTGCTAATTTAAAACTATCTTTTACCCGTGTGCCGTTTTCTAAAGATTCCTGACAAGCTCCAACAATAACCGACCCGTCTGCCATCGGATCAGAAAAAGGTATCTGAATTTCAATAACATCCGCCCCGCTTTCAGCTAACACTTTTACAATCTTTTCTGAAAATTTTAGTGTTGGATATCCTGTTACCAGATGAGTCATCATTCCAATTCGCTTTTCTTTTTTTATTTTTTCAATAACAATATCAATATTATTTTTCATATCTTTTTATTTCTTCAGCTAAAAACTTTTTAAATTCTTTATCATTTAGTGAGCGCGCCACATTGAAGAGATCTTTATCCCCTCTGCCGGAAATATTTACAACCACAATTTTATTGTGCGCTAATTTTGGTAAAACTTTATAGGCATGAGCAAGCGCGTGAGCAGACTCCAGTGCTGGAATAATTCCTTCATGTTTTGTGGTTAATTTGAAAGCTTCTATCGCTTCCCTGTCTAATGCAGAACTTAATTCCATTTTTTTATTTTTATAAAGCTCTGCGAGTTCTGGCCCCATCCCAGGATAATCAAGTCCCGCCGCCACACTATGCGTCGGAGCTATGTGCCCTTCTTCTGTTTGAAGAAATAGTGATTTATATCCTTGAAAAATTCCAAGGCTTCCATTTTCTTTTCTGGAAGCATTCTGACCAAGTTTTTTCCCAGTGCCACCTGCCTCCACACCTATTAGTCTAACTTTTTTATTTTTTATAAACTCATGAAAAGCACCTATCGCATTGCTACCACCACCAACACAAGCAATCACAAAATCAGGAAGCTTGTGCTCTTTTTGTTTTATTTGTTTTTTGATTTCTTGGCCAATCACGGATTGAAAAGTCCTGTTCATAAGTGGATACGGATGCGGACCAAGAACAGAACCGATGACATAATAACTTTCGTCTGAATTTGCCATCCAATATTTCAACGCTTCATTCACAGCATCTTTTAAAGTTTTACTGCCGGAAGAAACACTGATGACTTTCGCCCCTAGCTGCTCCATCCAGAAAACATTTGGGCGTTGGCGAGCGATATCCACCTCACCCATAAAAATTTTACACTTTAAACCAAATTTTGCCGCTACGGTTGCCGTAGCCACGCCATGCTGCCCTGCACCTGTTTCAGCAATTAATTCTTTCTTGCCGAGCCTTTTTGCAATAAGGGCCTGACCAATACAGTGGGTAATTTTATGCGCGCCAGTATGATTTGCGCCTTCATTTTTTAGGTAAAGTTTCGCTCCACCAAAATGTTTTGTAAGATTTTTGGCATAAATTAAAGGTGTAGGTCTGCCACTAAAAGATCTGAGTAATTCCTGAAATTCTGTCTGGAACTTTTTATCTTTTTTTGCCTTTTCAAATTCGCTCTCTATTTCTCTAAGCGCATGAACAAGCATCTCGGGCACATACGCCCCGCCATATTTATCGAAATATCCGTTTTGTTTTTTTGAATTCATAAAAGCAGTATAACATTTAGTTAATATTAATAATTTAAGCCAGCAGTGGTCCTCCCGGGCACTGCTGGCTTGTTGATAACACTTCACTACAATCCATTGGGACTATTGAATAGGAGCGTTAGCCTCCCTTCCCAACGAACGACGACCATTTCGCCATCTTCTACCGCCTTAGAAACCTTGCCAAGTTCTTGGTCTGTGGCGGCGGCGTGGGTTGCGATGGCCGTAGCCATCTCTTCTTCTGGGACAGAAGTTTTCAGCCACCTCACCCCGCCAAAGGTAGATTCATTCAACATGACACTTCCTTTCAAAGAACCAACTTTCCGTTTCCTCTGGGAAACGAAAAATGGCGCTCTTGCGCCATTTAATGGATTCCTTGTTTGATTAGAGAAAAAAAGAAATCAACAGAACAGCGCAAAAGCAGAAAGCTCTGCGCTCCACCAAGACTTGCCTGTTTGATTATTATTTCCTCTGCTATTCTTATATCTTAATTTATTCAATACTATCATACTAGTATGCTAGTATTTATAAAAAGAAAAGTCAAGGATCGAAACCATCTCACCTGTTGATAACTAATATCAGCATACTAGTATGCTGATATTTACTAGTTTATTTTAATTTAGTTTACTTTTATTTCAGAAACTTTAAGGTTCGCCTAAATCCTCCTTCTTTTTTGCGCATTTCGCGAGAACCTCGAGTTACGGTCGAAATTCCAAGATGTAAAGATTCCGCTATGGATCCATGGAACTCCCCTTTCGCTAGGCGCTTTACTATCTGCCAGCGAACACCTAGATTTTCAAATTCATGAGGTGTCAATATGTCTTTTACAAAATCAGCCAGCAAACTTTTTTCTTTGGAAATTTTATAAATCACCTCAATCAACTCTTTTTTATAATGTTCAGAATTATTTTTCATTTTATTTACTTTTATTATCTAATTTTTTAATATCACCATACTAGTATGCTGATATTGGTATCACTTAATTTTTTAATAAACATCCACGCCGATCTTCTTTCTTACTTCGTCCATTTTGACAGAAGCAATTTTTTTGGCTTTCTCGCCTCCGGCTTTCAGGATAGCCAGCGCTTTCGGAATATCTTTTTCGAATTCTTTTCTTTTTTCTCGAAGTGGCGCAATAAACTTTTCTAAATCTTCTATTAAAAGTTCTTTCAATTCTTTGTACTTGCCTGCTTTTTCTTCATAAATTTCCTTTAATTCTTTTTCATCACGAAGTAATTTATGAATAGCAAAAACATTTTTTGGAACTCCACCGCCCGAATCTGTCACGATGCTCATCACTGCTTTTTTAATTTCTTCATATTCGGCAAAAAGTGGGATAGTATTGCCGTAACTTTTACTCATCTTGCGTCCGTCCGTCCCCGGCGCAACTGCAACATTTTTCATTATCATCGCCTCTGGCAATTTAAAAGTCTCACCAAAAAGATGATTGAATTTTTCTGCTGTATCTCGCACAATTTCAACATGCTGTTTTTGGTCAGCGCCAACGGGTACCACATCAGGACTGTATAATAAAATGTCTGTGGCCATCAGCATTGGATAATTAAATAAACCAACACTCACTTCTTTTCCTTTCGCTGTCGCATCTTTATAAGCATGCGCTCGTTCGAGGTAAGGAACGGTTGTAATAGTATCAAAAATCCAAGTCAGTTCTGTGTGCTCAGAAATATCAGATTGTTTAAAAAGTACAACCTTTTTGGGGTCAAGCCCTATTGCTAAAAAATCGAGCAAAACATCTATTATGTTTTCCCGCATTAATTTCGGGTCCTTGATTGAATTCATCGCATGATAATCAGCTATCATAGCATAACCATCATATTTCTCTTGCAAGTCTACAAATTGCTTCATTGCGCCGAAATAGTTCCCAATGTGAGGCTTGCCGGAAGGCTGAATCCCTGATAAAAATACTTTTTTACTCATGCCATATATTAACATTTTAATAACAGTTTTATCAACTTTCTACCTCTTTTTCTGCTTTCACAATTTTCTGACTATGCTAGAATGGCACTATGCCTAAAATTTTAAAAAATAAAAACAGCAACCTTCGCATACCGCCCCAGAGCATTGAATCAGAGCAAGCGGTCTTGGGCTCCATCATGCTCCGTAAAGACGCCATGCATGAAGTGGAAGACATGGTAAGCCCTGACTCTTTTTATGTGGAGAAACACAAAATGATTTTCAAAGCGATGCTGGATCTCTCTCTAAAAAATGAACCCATAGACATGCTTTCACTTTCTACAAAGCTGGCTGAAAAAAAATTACTGGAAGCCGTCGGGGGCAATCAGTATCTGGCAGAAATTGTAAATATTGTTCCCTCCAGTACGAATGTCAAACATTACGCCGATATTGTACAGAAAAAATATGTTTTGAGAAGTTTGATCGAGGCGGCAGACTTCGTATCTGAACTCGCTTTCGAAGAAAGTGATGATCATATGGACGACATTCTGGATATGGCAGAAAAGAAAATTTTCAGCGTAGTTTCATCCCCCAAAAATCAAAAATTTATAAATTTGAAAGATGCCCTCCCGGAGGCTTATGAACGGTTAGAAAAATTACATGAGCACAAAGGAATGTTGCGGGGGCTCCCAACTGGCTTTCGAGACTTAGATACAATGCTCTCTGGCTTACAAAATTCTGATTTAATTATTATTGCCGCCAGACCCAGCATGGGCAAGACTACCCTCGCTCTCGATATCGCCCGCCTGACCTCGGTTGTTCATGAAAAGTCTGTGGTAATATTTTCTCTCGAAATGTCTTCTCAACAACTGGTGGACAGAATGCTTTCTGCTGAAAGTCGAGTGAATGCTTGGAACCTCCGAACTGGACGATTATCTTCAGATCGTGAATTTTCTCAATTGCGAGATTCGTTAGATAAATTAGCCAAAGCTAAAATTTATATTGACGACCAGCCCGGTAATTCTATCGTCCGAATGAAAGCGCTCTCTCGAAGATTAAAAGCGGAAAAAGGACTTGACTTGATCGTGGTGGACTATTTACAACTTATGACTACTTCCAAAAATTATGATTCAATGGTCAACCAAGTAACAGAAATTTCAAGATCGTTAAAAAGTCTAGCGAAAGAATTAGATGTGCCGGTCTTGGCACTCTCGCAACTTTCTCGCGCGGTGGAATCGAGGGGAGGCAAGCCTCGGCTCTCCGACTTGCGTGATTCGGGATCTATTGAACAAGATGCGGATGTCGTCATGTTCATTCATCGTGAAGATAAAGGAAAAGATGAATCTGAAAAAACAAACATCGCTGAAATATTAATTGAAAAGCATCGCAACGGCCCCACTGGAAAAATCGAACTTTATTTCGACGAGAAAACCACCACCTTCCTCAATCTGGAGAAAAGTAATATTAGTGAATTCTCTCCATCAAAAGTTGGAGGGGATTTGGATGAATTTTAAATATGATAGAATGATGGAATGGATATCGTAGATAAATTGACAGAAATTTTCAAAGAATTCCCCGGCATCGGCGAAAGACAGGCTAGACGGTTTGTGTATTTCCTGATGTCTCGAAATGGAAGTTATGCAGAAAATTTATCTATTTTAATTTCAGATTTAAAGAAAGAGACGCTGCAGTGCAAAGAGTGTTTCAGATTTTTTAATCTACGGCAAAGTGGGGAGAAGAAAAATATTTGCGACTTATGCACCAGTGCCGAGACCGACAAAGCTTTACTTATGGTAGTGGAGAAAGATTCTGACTTGGAGAGTGTCAAGAAAAGTAGAGTTTATAATGGAAAGTATTTCATTCTGGGTGGACTTGTGCCTATCGTAGAGAAAAATACAAAAAGCCGAGTGCGAATAGAAGAATTAAAAACTAAAATTGCCCAAAGCAAGACTTTGGGCAAAGCGAACAATCTTCAAGAAATAATTCTTGCATTTTCCTTAAATCCTCAAGGTAATCACACCGACTCTTATGTCCGAGAACAATTGAAGGATATCGCCGAAAAATCTGACATTAAAATCTCTTCCCTCGGCCGAGGCCTCTCCACCGGCACCGAGCTCGAATATTCCGACAACGACACCCTCAAAAATGCGTTAAAGAATCGGCAGTAGAATTATTTTATCTCTGTTATCTTCACTTGGAAAAATGGCTGGCGGTGGCCGTTGCGACGGAGATAGCGAGATTTT
>JBBUEH010000019.1:1668-27679 GCA_038078255.1 Patescibacteria group bacterium | reverse complement strand
CGAATCCAAAACCTTTTGAACGACCAGACATCTTGTCCATAATAATCACAGCGGATACAACTGATCCAGCCTGCGCGAAGAGCTCTTTCAGAGCGCCTTCTTGAGTGCTGTAAGGGAGTCCCCCTACATATAGCTTTGTAGCCATACTTATTCTTCTTCCTTTTTTACGAAAAAGGACAAAAAACTATTTATAAACCCTACCACCGACTAAAAGTCGTTCGGGCGGGCGTAGCAACTCTATTTCGCTAAATGAGAACTACTCGAGAAGTATAACATGTCTAAAATCAAAAGCAATTAGTTATTCCTCCTCTTCTTCTCCAAAAGCCCCAGATGCTATATCTTCAATAATATTCCCAATATCCCCTTCTATTATTTTCGGTAAATTGTGCCATGACTTTTTAATCCGATGATCTGTCACACGATCTTGGGCAAAATTATAGGTGCGAATTTTTTCAGATCGATCGCCGGTGCCTATTTGATTTTTCCTTTCTCCCGCATATTTTTTATTTTCTTCTTCTTCTTTTAGTTGTTGTAACTTGGCGGTTAAAATCATCATCGCTTTTTCACGGTTTGCCAACTGGCTTCGTTCATTGGTAGACCGGACATCAAGCCCCGTCGGCTTGTGAATGATACGCACAGCTGTTTCCACCTTATTTACATTTTGCCCGCCCTTACCACCGGAACGAGAATATTCTAGTTCAAAATCCGCCGGATTAATTTCAAAATTTACTTGTTTCCTAATAGGCAAGACGGCCACCGATGCAGTTGAAGTGTGCACTCTGCCATTTTTCTCCGTTGCCGGCACTCTCTGCACTCGATGCACGCCCGTTTCATAACGCATTTTTTTATAAACATCTTTCCCCTTTATTTCAAAGCTGGCTTCTTTATACCCACTTAAATCACTTTTAGATTCATAGTTAACTTTCCAAGTCCATCCTTGCGACTCGGCAAATTTTTCATACATATGAACAAGCTCCCACGCAAAAAGTGAAGCTTCATCTCCTCCTGCCCCAGCTCGTACTTCTAACACTATTTCATTTGTGATTTCATCTTCTATTTTATTCTTGTCTAAAATTTCTTGTACCTGTTTTTCTATTCTTTCTCGTTCTTCTTTGATAAATTTCAATTCTTTGGCCGCTAATTCGTGCAAAGTGTCATCTCCTGTGAGCATCTCACGCACCTCTCTCTCCTCACGCAAAAGTTTCTCCAGGCTCACCGCCAAGTAGTTAGTGTTGTGATTTTTCTTAAGTTCGTCTAAGTCTAAACTCATAATTATATTATAACAAAAAACAAGCCAATATAATTTTTTAGAATGGTCTGGCTGGGGGAGGGACCCAGAGATCCGAGGACCTTATAAAAAATTGATATTGGCTTGTTTTTTTACTTATTTCTTAGCTTTTGCAGAAGCAGCTCGACGCTTGTTAAATCTCTCCACTCGTCCAGCCGTGTCCATTATTTTTTCATTCCCAGTATAGAATGGATGGCATTGACTGCAAATTTCAATAGCGATAGAAGGCATGGTTGAACCCACCGCAAAAACCGCCCCACAAGCGCAAGTCGCTATGGTTTTAATATCATATTTGGGATGTATCTCTTTTTTCATGGTTCGATTTTACTCACCATGACCCTGAGTTTTTCGAATGGGTCATTGCTTGATTAGATTATCATAATTTTAATTTTAGAGCAAATCTATATTTGCTTGAATAACTGCGGCTTTTTGCATGACACTATTTCCATAAAATGCGTTCGCTGACTTGTTCCAATTGCCACCAGCATAATATTTCAAGGCGGCAGTTCTTTCTGCGGTGAATCCTCCCTTCCCTGCGCCATTGTCCATCAAAAGCACCGAGGAAGCCATTATTGCATCTTCTGGGTTCCATGGGTCAGGCATTGTTTTGCCTAAAGCTGTGGCCACTCGTGTTTTGATAATATTCCAAGTAGAAGGAATGAACTGGGTTGGCCCCATTGCTCCACCATATCCACCACCGGCTATGGGGCAAGACACTCTGGTCGTAAGCGGATTTCTTCCAAGTCCTTCTACGATGCTCCTCAAGAATGGCAGATCTCTGGTCGGATGTATTCCATTGGGGAAAATTGTGCCCGAGTTCACTCCTTTAGTTGCGCCAGTGGAAAGATCGGTAATCACACAAGAACCAACATTGGCGCCCATGTTGGATTCTTGTTGTAAAATAGCCAGCACAAAAGCGGGGCGGACTCCGGTTATTTTAGTGGCCTGCTCAGCATAGGCGAACGCTGTGCCGAAAGGAATTGCTTGACTGTCTCGCAGCGGAAATAAGGCGCTTCGAATTTTATCCGCTCGGGCTTTTTTCTCAGCGGCTAATTTTTTATAAGCGATTTCTGTTTGTTTGGAAATAGAAAGAAGTTGTTTTTTTTCGGTTTCGGATTGAGTTATCTTTTTCTGAGCATTTTCTAATTCCACTTTGGCGTCTGTTTCTCTGTCTTGCTTTTCCTCCAGATCTGTTTTAGCCACTTCGGTTTCATTTTTAATTCCACGAATAGCGTCGGTCGATTTCTTCACCGCTTGTTTAATGGAAGCATAAGATTCGAAATCGCCATAGAAACTTGAAAGAGTGTTATCCGAAAGAATTAAGTGGACAATATTTTCCTCATCCAGTTCGTTGGTGTTGCGCAAGAGCTGAGCTAAAGATTCGTGCTCTCTTTCTATTTTTTTAGAAAGAGAATTTATGGTACTAACTTTTTCGGCAATGTGCACTTTCAGTTGAGCAATCACAAGCGCGCGGGCTTTCACCTTGGCTTTGAGCGCATTGATTTGACTGGTGAGATAATTTACATCTCCGACCAGAGTGCCTGTTTGCTTTTGTTGTTGTTTTTGTAAATCTAAGAGCTTCGCCAGCTCTTGCTCTATCTGCGCCAGTTCGTTTTTACAATAATCTTTATCTACTTGGTTAGAAGAAGTGGTTAATTTTAAACAGTCAAAAGCCGCATCAGCCTTGAATGCGAAAAGAAACAAAAAAATAACAAAAAATAAAATAATCTTTCTTAGCACAAGACTTATTATAACATATTTTATTTCTTTTCTGGTTTCTTTTCTTCCTTAACAGAAACAGGAGTTTCTTCGGCTGGAGTGCCTTCTTCTTCTTTCTTGCCCTTCTTTTCAACTTCAATGGCCGAAAGATCCACTGGCGCAACAACTTCTTCTTTTTCTTCCACTTGCGCAATTATGGAAGCAACAACATCAATACCAGCAGTTATCGCCAGAACTCCAGCTGGTAATTTTATATCAGAAACAATAATATTGTCTTCTAGGGTTTCAAGTTTGGATATGTCGACGATCAGACCATGGGGCAGATCGGCCGGCATGGCTTCGATCTCGATTTCGTGTAAAACTTTCACCAAATTTCCTATTCCACTTTTCACAGCATTGGACACACCCGTAAATTCTAGCGGCACCTGGACTGTTATTTTCTTCTTCATATCTATCGCCAAGAAGTCCACATGAATAGGCTCATCAGTTACCGGATCAACTTGCACTTCATGAATTAATACATCTATGTTGCCAGAGGGAGAAGAAATCATAATAGCTGAAGACTCCCCGGCTTTGCGCCAAATTTTCTTAAATTCAATATTAGAAATAGAAATAGAGGTTGTCTTTTGTCCTGCCCCATAAAAAACAGCTGGGATAACCCCAGATTTCCTAAGTGTGTCTAATTTTATATTTAAATCTCTCTTTTCAGCTTTAATTGAAAACATAAGAACATTCTACATAAAAAAAATTAAAAAGCAAATTTAAAATCTGCTCCTTACACCCGATGCACGGTAGTGTGTTCAGTGGCAATATGAGTTTTGAGATATTCTTTGGTGCCTGCTCCTCCATTGGCTGGAACTTTTTTGCCGGGATTAAAAATATTTTTCGGGTCAAAAATTTTCTTGATTTCTTTAAAAATAGAAATTGTCTTCTCTCCGTACATTTTGTTTAAGTAAGGGGTACGAATAATCCCGTCATTGTGCTCGGCAGTTATCGAACCATGATAGCGTGCCACAAGGTCATAAACTTGCTCAGAGAGATCCATGATGATTTTTACTGTATCCGAACGAGAAAAATCCATCAAGGGAATAATGTGAAAGTTGCCATCTCCGGCGTGTCCCGCAATTGTATAAGTCAAATCATATTTATTTAAAATTTCATTGAGTTCTGGTAAGAATTTAGGCAGAAATTCTGGCCGTACAACGACATCGTCAATAAACGGCGCAGTTCGTTTACCCTTGATATGTTTGCGCAAGAGCGCAAAGCTTTCTCGACGAATATCCCAATATTTATTTGCTTCGTTCTGACTCTCGGTAATACGAATTTTTAATTTGAAATCTTTTATTTTACTTTGCAATTTCAGACATTGCTTGTTCACCTCTTCTTCGTTGACCCCAGCGAACTCGGTTAGAACAATAAGTTTAGGAAAACCAGAACTGAGCATCATCAACATTTCTGGCAAGAAACTCCAGGCAAATTTTATCATTCCGATAAATCCTTTGTTCCGCAGAAAATCTGGAAAAAATCTAGCCGCTAGACGCATAGTTTTATCATCATAAGATTCTAACGTTTCAGGATGAAGTTCTAATATTTCTCCCACCAGTCGGCCAAGTGGCTCGAGGTCGTTCATGAAAATAACTACCAGTTTAGAATATTTATTGTCCGGAATGATTTTAAAAGTAATTTCGGTGACAATACCTAGAGTCCCCTGTGAACCAACGAGAAGTTTATTTAAGTCAAAATAGCCAGCCTCATAAAAATTCTGAGTGGCGTAAGTCCCACCCGGTACTCCGGGAAGGGTAAAGCCAGTAGAATTTTTGTGAGGCTGGCTATTCCATACATTCCAAATGTAATACCCGGCAGAATTTTTATGTACTTGGGGTTTGGCTAGTTTTATTTCTTCTTCGTTTTCTTTTATTAAATTAAAAATATTTTTATAAACATTCCCCTCGTAGTCCTCTTGAGCTATCTTTTTTTCTAATTCATTTTTATTTAAAGGCTTTACTATGTATTCATTACCATCACCAAAAACAACTTTTGCCTCCAAAATATAATCCTCTGTCTTTCCGTATTTCAAAGTCCTCTCCCCCGCAGAATTGTTTCCATACATTCCACCCATCGCATTGATGCTCTTGGAAGCAGTGTAGCAAGGTAAAATTAATCCCTTTTCCAAAGTTATTTTTTCAAAATCTCGATACAACATTCCAGGTTCTACTGTGATACAGGATGGCACTAATGGATAATTTCCAGAATAATTTTTATTTTTGGAAATTTTGCCAGCATACGACAAATCTTCTATCGGCAAGGGTCCACCAATTAATTTATTCATATGTCGAGTAAAATCCAAAATAATTGATTCACCTATTGCACCACCGGACATATCAGTCCCTGCGCACCTGGCGGTAATAGAAAGCTTCCCATACTTTTCCGCTAGGTCTTGCCTAGCGGAATTTTCATTTACCCATTTCACTAAATTTTTGATATCTTCAGAATCTTTTGGGAAAAGCACAAGCTTTGGTTGCACTTCAAGTAAACTCGCATCATGCGAATATTTCACCAGCGTCTTTTCCTCATCCTCCACTTCCCCCTTAAAAAATTGTTGTATTTCGAATTTCACTAATTTATTATATCACTTCTTTTAGATAACACTCTTCACAGTATGGCCTATATTCATCAAATTTTTTATAAGATGATTCTATCTGCTTTTCACATGAAGCACAATTTTCTTGATAAATTTGAAAATTGTTTAAAATTTTAAAACGATCGAGAATACGCTGTTGAGGAGTGTCAATTGGTAGTGGAATTTTATTTTGTTTATAAAAATCAATCTCTCGTGAAGTTATTTTAAAAGGCTTTTTTGATTCTTCGCCAATAACCACAAGATTGCACACTTCTTCTGTCACATTATTTATATTATCTGGTAATTCATTTACTAAAATTGTTTTCAAACCTTTAGTATCTACATCTAGATCTTCTTGCCAATATAACCCTCGACTTCTAGCTTCAGTCTGGGTCATGGGATATATAATATGAGCAAAAGAACTATTGTAGGGGTAAGGAGAAAAGGACATCGGGAAAAATTCACCATATATCCCACCTTCAAGCATTTTAGTTTTTACTTCGTCCAATACTTGCCAATATTCTTCAGGAGAATATTTCTTATTGAAAATACAGTATGAAGCATTTTTGAGACCTACACAACCAAAACAATTCTGGCAATTACGACAACTCATTAGGTATTCACAATCAAATGATTCTTTGACGGCATAGGAGAATTTTATGTTTGAAGACTGATTACCTGTATTTTGACAATCATATTCTTTTTCCGCGCCCCCGGAAAAACCTATATCCATTGAATCTTTCAATTTTACAATAGCGAAAGCCACATATCTCAGATTTTCACATCCCTCTAATTGAAAGCAGTTTTGACAATTGTGTGAGGTTATTATGTCGTCACCCGAAACATTTTGTGATTTATAAATTCTCGTAGCGCGTATTGGATTTGCTTTTACTAAATTCCAGAATTTTTTCCTACATTCTTCAAAGACTGATCTACTACCTAGATCAACTTCTGATTTTCTTTTTTGAAATTCTTCCTTAGAAAGTTGCTCATTAAACCAGCAATAATTTTTATTTCTTAAATTTACACAACTAAAACAATTCTGGCAATTACGACAATCAAAAATAAAATCACAATCAATGCAATTTGAAGAAAAATATGCATACTTAACATTATAAGAGTCTGTGGTTCTAATACTGTCATATGCTGTATCAACTTTTTTAACAAAGTAAGAATCCGCAACATGTTTAGAATCATAGATAGAAGAACTATACATCACATCTTCTGATCTTCTACCACCAAAAACATAAAAACAATCTTTCATGTCTTTGCCATAAAAACTGTAATTAGAATTTGGAGAATTTTCCCCGCGACGGACACCAGGCTGAGGAATTACTTTCAATAAATCTAAAAATTGATCTAAAAATGATTTGTCGTTTTTCACTTCCTTTCCATATGAAAACGGATCCCATGCATCGGAATAATATGTTTCATGGTCGTAAGTAACCCAGGGCATAAGCCGGAGCAACCAAGGAAATCATAGTGTCATTATGACCTAATACATTACACTTCCTTTTGTAAATATTTGAATAATTTGCAAAAGAAAGCCTGCGTCTCTGCCTGCAAACAGGGCAAAGCTTCGGTGGAGGTACTCGAAACATTTTTAAAAATGTTATATCTTCTGCTTCAATCTGAAAATCTTTTTTGCAATCTACGCAAACTTTCGCACGAGGAACTAAATCATCCAAGATTTTATCTATCAGTCTGTCAAATTGTGGGGTCTTGCTTTCTTGCATATTTTATCTCATTCTATAATTCTAACGAATTGTAGAATAGCTCTTCCTCTTTTTGTGAGTTTGTGCCGGACTAAATTTATATCATGCCTTTTCATTACTAGCCCAGCAATAGCCATTTTGGTAATGTGGGCAGAAACATTTTTTACATCAGATTTTATTTTTTGTGCTACTTCCCCAACGGAAAGCTCTGGCTCTTTGTATAGAAGTTCGAGGATCTGCAATCTTCTGTGATTTGCAAATCCTTTTACTATTCTTTCTAGTTCTCGGTTTGTTTTTCTCATAATCTTATTTTTACCTATTCTATAATTCTATAGAATTGTAGAATACTATTTCATCCTGTTAAAAAGTTTTAATCTTTCATAAACCACCTTTTCTATTGCATCTACCGCAGGTTGTAATATTTTATATGGCACAACTTCGTTGGGATTATCTCTCAAAGACTTCTTTAAGGCTTCATCGTAGGCTAGACGGATCTCGGTACTTATATGAATAATTGAAATGCCAGCTCCGATAGCATTGATAAAATCTTCATCCCGTAATCCTGAACCGCCGTGCAACACCAGATGCACGCTAGTCGCCTTTTTTATTTCGGCAATCAGTTCTGCATCAATATGCGGTTTACCACTTTTAATTAATCCATGAATACTTCCGACCGATGGCGCCAACATATCCACCCCTGTCATTTGTACAAATTTTTCTGCTTCTTCAACTTTTGTTAAAATTCCTGCACCTTCGGGTATCGTTTCTTTTATGTCTGACCCAGAGCCTATGTACCCAAGCTCGCCCTCTACTAAAATATCCCGGCCGGTGTCGGCTGTGACTTTGCGAGCATAGTCCACGCACTCTTTTGTCACTTTTACATTTTCTTCAAAGCTCAACTTCGCCCCATCAATGATGACTGAATCAAAGCCAGCATCGATAGCCTCTTTTACTGTTTGCAAACTAGTGTGATGATCGGCATTAATAAAAATTGGATAATTGTCTCGTTCTCGGATAGTCTTCACCAACGCAACTGCTTCTTCTCTGCCGACGAAAGACTCTTCTCCTTCCGAAACACCGATGATAATAGGAACACCGAGCGACTTTGCCGCAAAATAGATAGCATGCAAGCCTTCTAAATTAGAAATATTAAAATGTCCTATCGCCACACCTTTTCCTTCTGCTTCTTTTATGTATTCACGAAGTGTTTTCATGAATTTATTCTAGCATTTCTTTTAGTAATTTAATAACGATTTGTGGGTTAGCGGAACCATTTGATTCCTTGATAATTTTTCCAACTAAAGACATGATAGCATTTTCTTTGCCACCTTTATAAGAGACCACTGCTTCGGAATTCTCTTTTATTATTTTTTCTATAATCGGCTTGAGTGTTTCCTCGTCGTTTTTTTGTAATAAGTTTTTTTCTTGAGCAATTTTCATCGGTGATGCATCATTTTTTACCATCATTGCCAATATGTCTTTCGCTGTACGAGAAGAAATTTTATTTTCAAAAATTAAATTTATTAATTCAGCGAAATTTTCCACACTTGGACATCGGATGTCCAAGTTGGTTTTTTTCAGTCCTAAATAGTCTGTAGTAATGTAATTCGAAGCCAACTTCACTTTTTCCGGCACTTTTAACAAATCCGCAACCTCTTCAAACCAAGCACTCAGCACTTTATCATTGATATAAACTTCTATATCTTCATTTTTTATTCCGAAACAATTTCTGTACCTTGTCCGCTTGGCTTCTGGTAATTCGGGCAACTCTTCTTTCATTTTTCCTAGATCAAAAGCTTCGTGCAATTTCAATTTGGGCAAATCCGGATCAGGAAAATATCGATAATCAGCGCTTCCCTCTTTTTTCCTTTGTGAAAATGTTTTTTGTTTGCCTTCGTCCCAGCCACGAGTTTCTCGAACTATTTCTTTTTCTTTCCCATCTTTCAATAATTCTGTCATTCTTTCGATTTCATATTTCACAGCTTTTTCTACGCTTCTGAAAGAATTTAAATTTTTTATTTCAACATAATTTTTAGATTTTGTATTTTTATCAGTTGAGACTGAAACATTTGCCTCCACACGCATTTCACCTTTTTCCATATTTGCTTCTGATGCGCCGAGATACCAGAGTATTAGTTGGAACTCCTTGGCAAAATTGGTAGCCGTTTTAGTCGCAACTTCCACACTCTCAAAAGTGTGGGGCTCTGTCACAAGCTCCATCAGTGGCACTCCGGAGCGATTGAAATCAATTAAAGCATATTTTCCTCGATCATGTTTATTGTTCGCTGTATCTTCTTCTAGATGAATTCGGGTGATATCCATGTCGGCCAAATGCCCGCCGGAAACTATCGGAAATTTATATTGCGAAATCTGATAGCCTTTCGGAATATCCGGATAAAAGTAATTCTTCCGATCAAATTCGGAAAAATCTGCAATCGTACCATTCACAGCCAGCCCAACCTTAATCACATTTTCAATGGCTTTTTTATTGATAACTGGCAAGGCTCCCGGATGCGCCATACACACCGGGCAAATATTCACATTCGGTTTCTCCTCATCCGAATCATTCTTGCAGGCGCAAAACATCTTCGTTTGTGTCTTTAATTCAGCGTGTATTTCCAGCCCAATTGTAGGGTAATATTTGTTTGCCATAAATTTAGCTTTTCTTCAAAATCTTTACTAATTCATCTCTGAAATTCTTTACCATTTTATCATCAAATAAAGAAATCACGAAAACATTTTTACTGATTTTAGAAAATTCTTTTACTTTTTTTGCAATAATTTTATTATCAGATACTGCATCACTCTTTGTGAGAACTATTATTTCTTCTTTTCCCGACAAACCGTCTTTGTCTAAACCTAATTTTTTATCATACTTCAAAAGTTCTTTGCGAATTTCTTTATATACTTTCATCATACCCCCTATATTACGGGACAAGTTTTCAAAAGAAACCAGATGCGCAAGCATTTTAGTTCGTTTGATGTGTTTTAGAAATTTCACTCCAAGACCTTTACCCTCTGAAGCTCCTTCAATAATTCCCGGAATATCAGCGATAATGTATCCATAAAAATCTCCGAGGTTTGGATCGAGGGTAGTGAAAGCATAATCCCCGACTTTGGCCTCAGCGTTAGTAAGCGCATTTAGTAATGAAGTTTTCCCAGCATTCGGAAGTCCAATAAATCCAAGATCAGCAAAAAGTTCCAGCTCTATTTCGAAATTCCCTTTTTCGCCATCTTGACCCTCTCGTGATTCCCGAGGAGTGGTGTTCACTGAACTTTTGAAATGTTCGTTGCCAAAGCCGCCATAGCCACCCTTCAAGAGTTGAACTTTTTCTCCCTCTTTAGTGAGTTGCCATTTTTCTTCCGTGTGAAGATTGGTAACGATGGAGCCCAGGGGTAATTCTAAAACAAAATCTTCTCCATTTTTCCCATGTAAACTTTTATTCCCGCCATCTTCTCCCCGCCCCGCTATGAAACTTTTTTTGGCTTTATATTTTGAAAGGATGTGTACATCCCGCACTGCCTGAATATAAAAATCCCCGCCCCGCCCGCCGTCTCCGCCCGCCGGGCCACCCTTCGGCACAAATTTCTCTTGTCTCCAGCGCACCACGCCATTTCCACCCCGCCCCGCTTCCGCATATATTTTTATTTCATCAATGAATGCCATATTTAGAATTCTAACGCAAGTTCTGCTAATTTAATAGCTCCTTCTTTTGTTTTCGCCACAGCCAAGAAAAGTCCTCGATGACAAAACAGAGCGTCTGGTACGCCGGTAACTTTTTGTAATTCTTCGTCTCGGAGTCCCGCCCAAGCTTTTGGAAAATCTTTTCTGTTTTTGAAAGTTTTTGGGTCTTTTCGCACAGTCTTTACCATCCAATGATTACTGCTTTCTTTAAAATAAATTACAAAAAGAGGTTCAGGAAAATTATGAAGAATATCATACGAATAATTTTTTTCTAAAATAATAATTCTTTTATTTTGTGAATTTTTATAAATTGAAATTACTTTTTCTTCCGCCAAAATAGCGTCTTGGGCTTGAATTATTTCGCGAGCTAAAATTTCTTTGGCAAACGAAACTGCTTTGAAAAACATGTCATCAAAATTTACTTTTTCCTTCCAGGTCGGCACAAAAGAAAGAAAAGCGTGCTGTATAAAATATGGCGAGGTTTCATTTTTATTTTCCACTAAATCAAAACCGTTATCCCAAGCGTCAATCGGCGCCACTAATTTCTGATCTATTATTTCTGCGGAAATCGGACTTCCGCAGAGTTCTACGCCTAATTTTTTCCAAACCAAACCAAAAGAAGCATATTCTATAGAAGAGACATCTCCGGGCGGGGCTGGTCTACGACCCGCCCCGCCCCCCTGATGATGGTCAAATTTATTTTTTTCAGCATCATAAATACCACCCACATCAAAAACATAATCTCCAGACTTTATTACTTCTTCGTCCCGGGTGCGAATTACCTCAAAAGTTTCGCCTTTCTGCTCAAGATAAATAATAAGTGTCGCCGCCGCAAAAATATCATCTGCATGAAAAGATCCATTATGTGTCACTAATTTTTTGATTGTTTTTTTATTTTCCATTGTGATCGTGATAAAATTCTTCAAAGATTTCATAAGCCCAGCCCATTAATTTATGAAGAACAATAAACATTATAATTAAAATTAAAACCACGAAAAAGAATTTCCAAATCTCGTCGCTCACCCGAAGAGCAGTATAACTGAAAAGATAGCCAAGCAGGACTAGGGCTGGAACCCAAATTATGCTTGAATATAGTTCCGCTTTTAAATATTTTTTAAAATTTATCTTTTGATAACCAGAAAATATAATCACGATATTATTGACTCCCCATATAAATTTAGAAATAAAAATAGACCAAAAAGGTTTCTGTTTAAAATGTGGCATGACCTTCAAAACTCGTTTTTCGATATATTTTAAAAATTTTGTATGATTCCATTTATCATAAATCAAGCTTCCTATATAATAGCCCAAGAGAGTTTTACAGAGTAGTCCTAAAAAAACAAAAACTAAAACAAAATAAAAACTGAGAGCGCCCAAATGCAAAAGAATCCCCGTCGAAATTAAAATAAATTCTCCCTCCACAATTAATCCTAGAAAAATAAAAAAATACACTAAGATCTGATAATTCTCTATGAGGTGATTTAAAATATTTACGGTGTGCATGCCTGGTAGAAAATTTAAAATAAAGAATCCACGACTTCCTTGACCAGCAGGCCATCCGCTTTGCCTTTCAAGTCTTTCATTAGAGCGGACATGAGCATGCCTTTTTTGGTAGCATCGACAATGCCAAGTTCTTCTTTTTTAGTGCGAGCAATTTTCTCCACTTCGTTTCTGTCCATCAATTTCGGTAAATAAGTTTCCAGAATCGCCAGCTCTGCTGTTTCTGCTTTTACTAAATCCTCCCGATTGCCCTTCTGAAATTGTTCGATAGAATCTTTCCTTTGTTTGGCAAGCTTGGTAATCACCACCATCACCTCCTCATCCTTGAGCATTTCATTGGGTTTGCGACTTTTAGAAACCAATTCATTCGTAAAAGCTGCAACCATACCTCGTAGAGTCTGAAGCAGTACGGTATCCCTCTTCATCATGGCATCTTTTATTTTATTTTTTATTTCTTCGTGTAACATGAATTTATGTATAAATTGTATCAGAAATGTGCTAAAATAGCCATTATGAATACAGCATCTAAATTAATATTTTTTGATACTGAAACTACAGGCAACACGGAAAAAGATTTTCTTATTCAAATTGCTTACAAAAGTGGTGATGAAACTTTCGCCGGCTTATACAAGCCCCCAATTAAAATCCCCCCAGAAGCTTCCGCTGTGCATCACATCACGAACAAAATGGTCGCTGACAAACTATCTTTCTCCGAAAGTGACGACCTGCCCAAAATTAAAAAACTTTTTGAAGATAAAGATGCTATTGTTGTGGCTCATAATGCTATCTTTGATTTGTTAATGATAAAGAAAGAAGGTATTGAGCCCCAGAGATTTATTTGTACTCTTCGAGTTGCCCGACATTTAGATCCTGAAGAAAAAATAGAAAGATACAATTTACAATATTTACGCTACCTGCTAGAGATAGAAATAGATGCAACAGCGCATGATGCATTGGGGGATGTTTTGGTGCTAGAGCAACTTTTTGAAAGATTAAAAAAGAAAATGCAAGAAGAAATAGCCCCGACGCCCGAAGGGGTCGGAGTCACGACCGAAAGCGTCGTGAAAAAAATGGCAGAAATTTCTTCACATCCCTCAATCTTTACTAAATTAAATTTTGGTAAACATAAGGGCAAAAAAATACAAGAAGTTTTAGAAACAGATAGAGGCTGGCTCGAATGGCTTCTTCGGGAGAAAGAAAATAGCGATCAAATAGACGAAGATTGGATTTATACGCTTAAACACTATTTAAATAAATAAAAATCTAAAAAGGTTGACAGATTCGTGTGTGTAGTAAATTTTTTAATGGAAAAGTTTGATGGAAAGGACTGTTCTTTTTATGACAATAAAAGTAACAACACCTAATGTAGATCCCTTGAGTATTGTAAAGATCCTTAAAAAATTGATTCGATACTCTGAAGATGGGGTGGCGGTCAGTATACATTGTGGTAACGATGCTGATCTTGAAAAACTACAAAAAGCAGGCATCGAGACGGAGAAAATATGAGCCTACCGATTGAGCGCACCACGCTCACCGGTGGCTTTTTCGTTATAGGAGATGTTGTGGTAAAATAAGTTCATGCAAATTCTTTGGATAATATTGGGGGTTGTTGGGGGAGGTGGCATAGCATTTTTCTTGGCCTACCTTATTTTAAATAAAGAAAAGGGGGAGAAAAAAGATAATGTGGGTCTTAATCTTATTCTCACTCAGATCAATGAACTCTCTAGGACAGTGGACAATAAAATCGGAGAGAGTCATAAACAAGTCAACGAGAGTTTAAAATTTCATTCTAGCGAATCGAATAAAATAATTCGGGATGTGACCGAGAGGCTGACTAGGCTCGATGAGACAAACAAACAAGTCATCTCCTTTGCCGACCAACTTCAAAGCTTAGAAAATATTTTAAAAAATCCAAAACAACGAGGAATACTCGGAGAATATTACTTGGAAACAGTTTTAAAAAACGTTCTTCCTCCAGGCTCCTATCAAATGCAATATCCTTTTCCTGATGGCACTATTGTGGATGCCGTGGTCTTCGTGAAAGATAAAATTATTCCGATAGATTCGAAATTCTCGTTGGAAAATTATAATAAAATGGCAGAAGAAAGAGACCCTGCGGAAAAGAAAAAATTGGAAACAATTTTCGTCAATGATTTAAAGAATAGAATTACTGAAACTGCAAAATACATTCAACCAACCAAAGGCACCACCGACTTTGCCTTCATGTTCATCCCCCATGAAGCAATTTACTACGACCTACTTACTAACAAAGTCGGCGCATCAGTGTCAGAAGAAAACGAAAATCTAATCCAACGGGCTGCCGGAAAATATAAAGTCATTATCACTTCTCCCACTTCTTTCTTGGCATATCTTCAGACGGTTTTGCAAGGACTCAAAGCATTGCAAATAGAAGAATCCGCCAAAGAAATAATTAAAAAAGTGGAAGACTTGGGCAAACATTTGAAATCTTACGACGAATATCACAACAAGCTCGGCAACGCTCTCGGCACGGTAGTGAATCATTACAACGCCTCAAACAAAGAACTCAAAAAAATAGACAAGGATGTCCTCCGCATCGCCGGTTCTTCCCCCGAACTCGCCTTGCTCGAAGTTGAAAAGCCAAAGGTAGAAGAATGAAATATCACACTTTACATCTTTTTATTTGAGCACTCCAGAAACTAAAAAAGAAACTGTGCGTTCTCTGTCGTGGTCCAGCTCTACAAGCATAATTTCTTGCCACCTGCCACGCAAAAGTTTTCCATCTTCCACAATCAAAGAAACAGATGATTGGAGCAATATCGCCTGCGCATGCGCATGACCATTGATGCACTCATTAATTACGCCATTCTCATCTGGTTCACAGAGATGTGTATCTCGTTTGCCAGTTTTATTTTGCATGTGGCAAATGTCGTTATGTCCATATTCTGCGACCGGACTCGCAAAGCCATCAAGCACCTTGCGCAAATCCGAAGTGTATCCTATTTCTTCTGATGGACCAATGAGATTTTTTTCATTTTCATTCACCCAGATTCCACAAGTCGTATGATGAGTTTGGATTACAATCGTTCCCCTCTTGATTCCTGATTTTTTAATAATTTCTTCCACATCGTCAGTAATAGTAATAAATTCTGTACGATAACGAGTTTGATATTTTTTATGCTCAAGATATGATGAATATTTTCCTTGCATGCTTTTATTATACTCCAAAATATGTTAAAAATAATACCAAGGCTCTATCGTCCTACGACATACTCAGGACGATAGAAATTAAGTTTAATAAGGCTCTATCGTCTAACGGTTAGGACGAATCCTTCTCAAGGATTAAATCGCGGTTCGATTCCGCGTAGAGTCACAGCAACTATTTCTTCTTCCACTCTTTATCCTGCCTTACTAGAAGTTTGTCTTTGTGTTCTTGGTCTAAAAGGAGCGCCTCGGTTACTCGTTCCATACGCATGCCTTGAGAGCCTTTGACTAATATAAAATCTCCTTTTTGCACGAAAGTTTTTAAAAATAAAGCGGCCGCCCATGAATCTAAAAATTCAAAAATGTTTTCCTCCTTCATTTTGTTTTCCAAGGCGCCTTCTTTTATAAATTTGGCTCTGGGTCCAACGGTCATTAATATTTCCGCACTTTCTTTGGCAATTCTGCCAATGTTTCGGTGCGACTCTTCTGTGTATTTGCCAAGTTCTAACATGTCTCCCAGAACAGCAATTTTTCTGCCTGCCTGTAGAGACTCGCTTCCCTTCCCCACTTTACCCAAAGTTTCTAGCGCCGCTTTGGCGGCAAAGGGGGAAGAATTATAAGTATCATCAATAATAAAAGAATCGTGGATGCCTTGGAGGAGTCGCATCCGCCCCGGCGAAACATCGTAATTCTTCAGAGCGTTGACGGCAGAAAGCATATTTAATTTCAAGCCAGAAGCGAGCGCCAACGCTCCAAGAGATGCATAAATATGATTCCTTCCAAAAACTCCCTCCACCACCACGGGTAAACTTTTCCCCTCTTCGTCTATTCTAAAAATTATTCCTTTAGGCACCCCCTGATCATCATAAAAAATACTATCCCCATAACAAAATAAATCCGCTCCTTCTTTAAATCCATAAGTAACGGTGCGATGTTTGCTTTTTGTTTTCATTAGAAGAGTGTCTTCATTGTCCGCATTTAGAATCAAGAGACCCTCTTTTCTTAAAGTTTTTAGGAGTTTGCTTTTTTCTTCGATTAAATGTTTTCGGGAATCGAAAAATTCAATGTGCGCCGGAGTTTCTCCGATCGCTGTGATGATCACCACATCTGTTTGAAGCCAAGAAGCAGTCTGACGCATGTCGCCCGGTTTTCCTACCCCCACTTCGAGCACCAGCCATTTAGGATATTTGTGAGGAATTAAAAAAAGCCAGAGACCTTTCAAAATATTATGAAACCACACCAGCGGATTGTTCCATCCGTTCGGGACACCTAAAATAGTTAGAGGCAAGCCTATTTCGCTGTTGTAACTTTTTTCACTTTTACGAACATGCGCTACTTTAGAAAGAACTGCATAGACCGCATCTTTCGTAGAAGTTTTGCCCACCGATCCGGTAATAGCGATGATTTTCGGTTTATATTTGAAAATCACCAAACGAGATTCTATTTGGAGAATGTGAACTAATATTTTTCTAAAAGTTGTTTTCATAGTAATGTTCCACATGGATTTTATCGATCGGGTGGAATTTCGTAATAATTTAATAAAAATTTAGTCAGGTCGAGAAATGGACCAGACCAAGTTTCCGCCGCATAACGGACTCCCTTGGGATTCACCGCATAAAGAAGAATGATAAACTTTGGATCATATGCCGGAAAGTAACCAAAGAAAGAATGCGTATGCCTATCTTCATAATAACCGCCCGTCGTGTTATCTGCAACTTGCGCTGTGAAGGTTTTCACCGCTACTCTAAAATGTTCTAATTTCTTCGTGCCACCTCCGATGGCTTTGTCCATCACTTCAACCAGCATGCCCGTTATCTTTTCGCTAGTCTCTTTTGTAATTTTAGCGGGTTTAGTAGAATATTTTTTTTCCAAAGAAGTTCCATTAGCGTATTTTATTTTTCTGACAACATGAGGCACGACTAAATTCCCTCCATTGGAAAGCGCCGCCAAGGCCCGAATCATCTCCATCGGGGTCAGGGCTATTCCTTGACCAAAGGCGGCATTGGCATACTCGATTTCACGAGGACTATTTAAATTCGACACTAGTCCGCTCGTCTCGTTGGGCAAATCAATTCCGGTTTTTTCTTTAATTCCATATGAAAATAAATACTCCCGCAAATTTTCTTTTCCTAATCGTTGTTCGACGAAAACCATCCCCGTGTTTAAGGATTGGTTTAAAACTTCTTGCATGCTGGTGCCGGGGCCTCGCGCTTTTTTGTCAAAATTAAATATTTCTTTTTTTTCAACAATCACCGATCCTTTGTCATGGTATGTCGTTTTCGGAGTCACCACCCCCATATCCAAAGCCGCCGCCATGACTAAGGGCTTGACCACTGATCCAAATTCCAAAACATTTTCAACTAGCGGATTGCCAAACAGATAAGTATTCTTGACTTCCGAAAAATCATTTGGATTAAAATCCGGTTTCACGCTCAGGGCATAAATAGATCCATCTTTCGGGTTCATGATTATCCCACCAATTGAATCTGCCTGATATTTCCCCTGGATCTCTGTTAATTTTTTCTCTAAAAAACTTTCTACCTGAGGTTCGATCGTAGTAACGATATCTCCTTCACTCACCTCGCCTTTGAAAAAAGTATCGTTGATGTTAGAAAAAACTTCGGCAAAAAAATTAATATAGGGCCTATTGTCATTCCGAGCAAGCTCTTGATTGTATTGTCTTTCCAGTCCGTATCGTCCACCAAGCTCGGTATCTTTATACCCCACCAGTCCAAGCGCATGAGCAGCCAGACTGCCCCCGGGATAAAAACGCCATTTTTCTTTAAAAATATTCAGGCCAGGAATTTTGAGCAGGGAGATAGCGTCCGCTTGTTCTTTGGAAAGGTGATTAGCAACTTCTTCGTAGGGATCATCTTTTTTTCCGGCTCTGGTTATGAAATCTTCGTGTTCAATGTTTATTATTTTTGATAATTTTTGGTAAACATCTTCAGCGTCGATAATTTTTTTCGGCTCTAGGGCAATCTTAAACCCCGCAGTTTGAGTGGCGGCAGAAATGAGCTGGCCTTCTTTGCCCTGTTCGCTTTTACTTTGAAAAAAAATAGTACCTCGTTCGTAGATATTACTCGAGGGCGTGGCATATTGACGATCGGCCGATTCTCTATACGCATTGCTCTGCACCACCTGCACTAAAAATAGTTTCACCGCTAAAACTAAAGAGAAAATTATAATGCCTAAAAGAATAATTCTAGATCTGAGAATAAAACCATGGGTCATAAACTATAAATTATTTTGAATTACTTTTGCGCTGTTGAAAGACGGAGGAGTCGTTCCGAGACCGAGAGATTTACGAGTAGCAAAGGTGGCGTTCGTCTCCCTAAAACCAAGAGCATAAGAAAAAGGAAGGTCAAGATCGTTCGACATCGTTAAATAAGTAAGTTCTAAATTGCCCACTTCATTCGAGAGAGCGCGAGCTTCTGTTTCTAGGCTTCGTCGTTCGATAATATTTGAAACCATATTACCTAAAAATAAAACATATAAAAATGCAAACACTCCAAAAGAACAAAGAATAAAATGCAGAGCCACATTTTTCGTATCGTGATTTATGACACTGACACTATCCATATAAATATTTATTTTTGAACTAAGGTGTTTCATGGTTTTGATAAAATTCGCAACTTTGCGCTTCGGGCTCTTGGATTATTTCTAATTTCACTATCACTGGGTAAAATTACTTTTTTATTCACTAACCTCGCTAAACCATTATTCTCTTTATTCTTATAAAATCTTTTCACTACCCTATCTTCTAAGCTATGAAATGTGATGACCAACATTCTTCCACCTTTTTTTAAAAATATAAAACTTTTTTCTAATCCTTCTGACAATGCTCCCAACTCATCGTTCACCGCTATTCGAATCGCCTGAAATGTTCTGGTGGCAAAGTGCAGTCTTCCCTGTTTGTATCTAGCTGGAACTCCTTCGCTGATTATTTTTACTAAATCAAACGAAGTTTTTATTTTTACTCTTTTTCTGGCTTCTGCTATTCCCTTCGCTATCCTCCTCCCATATTTCTCCTCTCCGTATCCGTAAATTATGTCTGCTAAACTCTCTTCGCTCCACGAATTTACAACATCATACGCTGTCACATCTTCTGGAAGAGGATTTTCTTTCAAGGTCATGAGCAGAGGCTCATCTTTCAAAAAAGAAAATCCTCGTCCGGAATTTTCTAACTGATCAGAACTTAAACCTAAATCAAAAATTATTCCATCAACTTCTTTTACACCTTCTTTTTCTAAAACTTTATCTAAATCTCTGAAATTCGTGTGGTGAAAAGAAATTTGGCAATCTTTGAATTTACTTTCAGCTTTTTCTAAAGCATTTTTGTCTTGATCTAGGGCAATGATTTTCACATTTTTATATTTTCGACAAATCTCCAGACTATGCCCACCTCCACCAAAGGTAGCATCAACCACCCAAGACCCCTCTTTTAAATTCAAACCTTCTATTGCTTCTTGTAAAAGAACTGTCTTATGCATCTCCTAATTTTTCGGCTAATTGCTCCGCTTGTTTCTCCACTAATTCCTTTTGCTCTGCCCAGGCTCGTTCATTCCAAATTTCCACTCTGTCCTCTACTCCGATAATCGCTGCGCTATTCTTCAATCCAATTCTATTTTTTAAAAAATCTGGAATTAAAATCCTGCCGATAGAATCCACTTCAACCTCTGCCGCTCGACCGAACATAAATCTATTGAAACTTCTTTTATCTTTCTTTAGAAATGAAAGGTCTTTTTCAGAATCAGAAAGTCTCTTGCCTACCCTCTTCCATTCTTTCATTGTGAAAATGAACAAGCATTGTTCGAGTCCGGGAGTGATAATAATTTTCTTTCCCATTTCCTGGCGAAATTTTACCGGCAAGGACATTCTGCTTTTTTCGTCTATGGTATGGATGTATTCGCCGATGAGCATAAAATTATTTCAAAAATTACTTTTCAACATGTTTCCCACCTTTTCCCACTTCGTATACATTATAAACCACAGCTAAAAATAACACCAAGCCCCACCTGTGGATAACTTATTAGACTTTTGAGTTGGTAAATTTTACAATTTTATTTGTTCACAGGAGAGGCCAGTAACCCCCTGCGTCCCGCCCCGTCGAAGGCTTTTTTTGTTCTGTGACACCACTCACGCAAAACAAAGCCTCCGCGGGGCGTCAATCGGCGCCTAAAAACGCAACATCTTTAATGTCCTCGAGATCAATTTTGGTCTTCGGGGCATTTATTTTTTGTCTGCCTCCGCTAGGAAAGACCTAGCGGAAGTGAAGCGTTAGTACAACTTCAAGCCAGAAGTTAAATCTTCAACTTTTGATTTTGGTCCGAAAATAAGGAGACCGAGAAAATCAATATCTTTGTGATTTTTTATCTTCTCCCACAGGCTTCATCGTCGGGAAAAGAATCACTTCTTTTATATTTTTTGCTCCAGAGAGAAACATGGCGAGACGATCGATGCCTATGCCTATGCCGCCGTTCGGGGGCATGCCATATTCCATCGCTTCGAGATAGGCCAGATCGGTGGGGGAAATTTCTTCTGCGCCCCCCTTTCCTTTTTTATCTTGTTCGAGGTAGCGCTCCCTCTGGTCTATTGGATTATTTAATTCAGAAAATGCATTGACTAACTCAAGGCCAGAGATCACCAGCTGGAAGCGATCAATCATGGAGGGGTCGTCTTCTTTTCTTTTAGCAAAAGGATTGAAGGCCACAGGATAATCTATAATGAAGGTCGGCTGGACAAGTTTGGATCGGCAAAGCTTTTTATAAATTGAATCTAAAATATTTTCCTTAGATTCGTTCGGCTCGATCCCCACTCCGATCTCGTCTGCATATTTTGCCAACTCTTTTTCCGTCGCTTTCACAGGATCTTTTATCTCTGTGTACTTTTTCAATAAATCATAAAACGAAATAACCACAAAATCTTTACTGAAATCAAGCTCTACTCCATCTATAGTCACTTTATCTGCATGAAAAATTTCTTTAATAAGATATTTAAATAATTTTTCAATAAATTCTCTTCCCATTTTCGCATTACCATACACCTCCTGCGACTCCAGCATGGTGAATTCTGGATTGTGCGTCGCATCTATTCCTTCGTTTCTAAATTTTCGCCCGATTTCATAAACTTTCGTCAAGCCTCCAACTAAAAGCATTTTTAAATATAACTCTTGCGCAATCGTCAGAAAAAAATCCACCCCAAGCGTATTATGATGTGTCATGAAAGGCTTGGCTGTGGCGCCACCCGCTACTGTCTGCAATCTGGGAGTTTCTACTTCTATATAACCATCGTCGTTATAAAACTTCCGTACCAAGCTTACCACCTGCGAGCGCAAAAGAAGTCGCTCTCTAGCTTTTTCATTCATTAAAATATCTAAATATCTTTTTCGAAATCGCTCTTCGATGTCTTGCAAACCGTGCCACTTCTCCGGCAGAGGTCGCAAACTTTTTGCGAGCATCCGCCAATCTTTCGCTTCGAGTGTTTTCTCCCCTCTTTTCGTGGTAAAAAAATTCCCTTCTATTTCTAGAAAGTCGCCGATGTCAACCACTTCATTAAAAAAATCAAACTGCTCCCCTTCGAGCACATCTTTTTTGAGTAAGCCCTGAAATTCTCCAGTGCCGTCGTTCAAAGTGATAAAAATTATTGCGCCCTGCCCCCGAATGGACATAATTCGTCCAGCGATCCATTTCTTCTCGCCATTTTTTTCTAAATCAGCAAACAAGTCTGAGGCTTCCTGGAGAGTTAATTCTCTTTTAGAATCCGTGGGGTACGGATTGATACCCTTCTTTTTCAGAATTTCAAGTTTAGCTATTCTTGCATTGCGAATTTCATCAATTGAAGACATTTTATCCCGCCAGGGCGGTGATTAAGAAACACTTATTATTTTATAATTCACCCTTCCCTTTGGAGTATCAAACGAAGCATGGTCGCCTTTCTTCTTGCCGAAAAGCGCTACGCCCGCCGGAGACTTGTTGGAAATTTTTCCCTTCGCCATATCTGCTTCTTCAGACCCGACTATTGTATAAATCTTTTCTTCTTGCTTCCCCTCTTTTACATCATTCCTCTTGACCACCACCCGAGAACCTATCTCCACTGTGTCGCTTCCTGTTTTAGAAACGGTCTGGGAAGACTGTAGAATTTGTTCGATCTTTGCAATTCTTCCTTCGAGCTTGCCTTGATCTTCACGAGCTTGATGATATTCTGCATTCTCTGATAAGTCGCCGAGCGATTTGGCATACTCTAAGGATTTTAGAATTTCTTTCCGCTTGGGTCCTTTCAAGTCTGCTAATTCTTTCTCTAGCTCACGCCTTTTTTCTTCAGTTATGTAGTCAGCCTCTTGATCCATATTTTTAATTTATCTCTTTTTTACAAAAAAGTCAATGTAAATACAACTGGATTTGCAAAAAATCGTTTATATGATAAGGTATAGTCTATGGCAAATACAGTAATCGAGGTGAAGAAAAATCCAAACGAAAATAATTCGAGTGTTTTGCGTCGCTTTTCACGCAGAATTCAAGAGTCCGGTATTATTCGCAAGATTAAAGGCTCTCGATATAATGTCAGGAAAGAATCTAAACTAAAAGTGAAGAAAAGCGCTCTGAAGAGAATAGGCCGAAGAAAAGAAATAGAACATCTCCGCAAGCTGGGCAAGATGAAATAGAAAATATGCGTTTTGCCAATAAAGTAGAAAGTATCAAAAACAATATTCTGGGCAAGAAATATTCTCTTTCGGTTGCGTTCGTCAGCGAAAAAAAATCTCGAGAAATAAATAAAAAATATAGAAAAAAAGACAAAGCAACCAATGTCCTTTCTTTTTCTTTACGCCCAAATGAGGGCGAGCTAGTGTTGTGCAAAGCTGTAATAAAGAAAGAGGCGGAAAATTTTGGAAAAATTTTCCGCCAATATTTGATTTTTTTAGTTATCCACGGAATGCTTCATTTGAAAGGAATGCGACATGGGAGTATAATGGAAGAAGCGGAAAATTTTTACTATCAAATTTATGATCAGAAATATTTCAACGGGAATAGACATCGGGTCAGGAATGACCAGAGTCGTCATGGGAGAATTCTTCAAGGGAGAAAAAAATCCTAAAATTCTTGGTATTGGCGAAGCCGAAACGAAAGGCTTGCGACATGGATGCGTGGTTCATTCTCTCCAGACAACCACTTCCATCAAAAATGCAGTGGCAATGGCAGAGCGATCTTCAGGAATAAAAATAAAACGGGCTTTCGTCTCTATCGGCGACCCAAGCCTACGAGGAGAATACAGTAATGGTTCGGTCATTGTTTCGAAAGCGGATGGTGAAGTGACGAATTTGGATATTAATAAAGTATTGGTAGATTGTGAAAATAATTTAAATCTAAACAACAAGAAAATTATTCAAAGTTTTCCTGTCTCTTTTCGGTTGGATGGTAAAGAAGTCTTGGGCCGACTGGAAGGCATGCGTGGAACCAAGCTAGAGGCCAAAACTCTTTTTGTAACTTATTCGATGCAACATTTAGAAGATTTAATAGGAGCCGTCGCCGAAGCGGGAGTGGAAACCATTGATGTTATCGCCTCGCCTCTGGCCATTAGTCAAATTGTTTTATCAGAAAAACAAAAAATAGTGGGAGTCGCAGTGGTTGCCATCGGATCTGAAACGGTTTCACTTTCTGTTTTTGAAAATGGGTTGCCCATGTCGATCCATAGCTTTTCTATCGGTTCTTCAGACATTACCAATGACATTGCCTTAGGATTTAAAATTTCACTCGAGTCGGCAGAACGACTGAAGAAAGGAAATACCGAGGAAACATACTCGAAGAAAAAACTGGATGAAATCATTGAAGCGCGACTTTCTGACATCTTTGAACTAATCGAAAATCATTTGAAGAAAATAAAAAGGAATGAACTTCTGCCGGCTGGAATAGTTTTCGTCGGAGGCGGCGCCAACATCTTGGGACTGGAAGAATTTTCAAAGTCGGTATTGAAACTCCCTTCGAGTGTGGGAAAAACTGAAATTTTTGAAAATACAAAAACTAAACTTCGAGACCCGTCCTGGTTTACGGCGCTTGGGCTGATAGTAGCGGGAAGAGAAAACAATTCTTCTTCCGAAGGTTCATTTTCGGGACTCCTCAAAGATCTTAAAAATACAATAAAATCAAGCATGAAACAACTCATGCCGTAAAGTTTGCTTTTTTTTGTTCTAGTGGTAGTATGCTTTTATATAAGTCAAAACATTTTTTATTAGAAATAAATACCAAAATTATGCCAAAAGTAAACCAAGCAATAGAGAGTTTCGCTCGTATTATGGTCATTGGAATAGGGGGGTCAGGGAAAAACGCCATAAACCATATGATTAATTCCAGGGTCAAGGGAGTAACCTTTATCTGCATGAATACCGATACGCAAGACTTGCATAACTCTACAGCCGAGAAGAAAATCCATCTGGGGAAAAATTTAACGAAGGGTCTCGGCGCTGGAATGGATCCAGAAGTTGGGAAAAAGGCGGCCGAAGAAACAAAAGCGGAAATCCAAGATGTAATCAAGGGCGCAGACATGATCTTCCTGGCTTGTGGAATGGGTGGAGGCACCGGCACCGGGGCCGCTCCCATCATTGCTCGAGCGGCGAAAGAGCAAGGTATCCTAACCGTCGCTGTTACGACCAAGCCTTTTTTCTTTGAGGGCAATCATCGAATGAAAATAGCGGAAAAAGGTATTGAGGAACTTTCCAAAGAAGTAGACGCTATCATTGTTATCCCAAATGATAAATTGCTTCAGCTGGCTGATAAAAACACTAATTTCAAAGATGCCTTTGCCAGTTGCGACGATGTCTTGCGTCAAGCAGTCGAAGGTATTTCGAATCTGATCACTACTCCGGGAATCATTAATGTCGATTTCGCAGACATAAAAGCGGTGATGCGAGATGCTGGAAGCGCACTCATGGGCATCGGCACTGCCTCAGGTGAAAAGCGAGCCGAGAAGGCTGCGCTGTTGGCTATTAATTCACCTCTTTTGGAAATTTCGATTCATGGCGCCAAGGGAGTCCTCTTTGCTATTTCAGGCGGAGATGATTTGACCATTCATGAAATTCAAGAAGCAGCGAAAATAATTACTGAATCTATCGACAAAGATGCGAAGGTTATCTTCGGCACAATTCGAGATGAAAAATTAAAAAAGGGAGAACTGCGGGTGACCGTCATTGCCACCAACTTCCCTACCGACCTGCCTCGTAAAACTCTTTTCGGTGGTACTAGCTCCGTCAATCAAACGTTGCTTAAAGAAGAAAACGCAAATATAGCAAAAAAAGAAATAAGTAATAG
>JBBUEH010000019.1:0-1568 GCA_038078255.1 Patescibacteria group bacterium | reverse complement strand
GGTGGACCGGCGGGCGCAGCGGCGGCAGTGTATGCTGCTCGTAAAAGGCTTAATACGCTCATGCTGGTTGCTGAATGGGGCGGACAAAGTATTGTCTCTGAACAAATTTACAATTGGATCGGAACCCCGGCTATTTCTGGCAACGAACTTGCAGAGAATTTAAAAAAGCATGTAATGGCAAATGTTGGAGAAGAACAAACTCTAACAGTAAAAGAAGGCGAAAAAGTAGTTGAAGTAACAGAGCCTAAAGCACTGTCAGACAGTGCTTTAGGCTCTGTATTTACGGTAAAGACTGAAACAGGTGAAGAATTTGAAACTAAAACAATTTTGATATCAAGTGGTAGCGGCAGAAGAAAACTTGAAGCAAAAAACGCCGACCGGCTAGAACACAAGGGCCTCACCTACTGCGCTTCGTGTGATGGACCTTTATTTGCGGATATGGATGTGGCTGTCATTGGTGGAGGTAATGCTGGTTTTGAAACAGCGGCGCAACTTTTGGCCTACTGCAAGTCCGTCACGCTTCTACATCGCAGTGATTCTTTTAACAAAGCGGATGAAATCACAGTAGAAAGAGTTCTCAAGAATCCAAAAATGAAGGCAATTAAAAATGTTGATATTTTAGAAGTTGTGGGTGATAAATTTGTCGAAGGAATAATTTATAAAGACAAAGCCACAGGAGTAGAAACAGAGCTAAAAGTTTCAGGAATTTTCGTGGAAATAGGACAAATTCCAAATACAGATTTTGCGAAAAATCTTGTCCCGCTTGATGAATTCTCTCGTGTAAAAATAAATCCATTAAATCAAAAAACTGAAACAGAAGGCATCTGGGGTGCAGGTGATTGCACTAATGTCCTCTATCATCAGAACAACATCGCCACTGGCGACGCCGTCCGCGCCCTTGAGGATATTTATCTTTATTTGCATACGAAATAGCTACTAAACCTGTGTAATTGGTTTTGCTTGTTTATAAATTTCTTCTATTTCTTGCTTGGAAAGTTTTTTTACTATTGCTCTCAAATTTACATCACCAGCTCTCGTAATTGCGTTCAGGGCTTTAGCTATTTCACTTTTTAGCTTTAATGTCTCTCTTTCGCCCACATCTTTGTTTTCTAACCCCTTTTTAACAAATTCCCTCACCATATTTCTATATAAATTTATGGACTCTTTTAACTTTTCTGTTGGGTAAAATTTTCTTTTCCCCTTTTCTTCTGATCCAAAAAGACCACCCATTGCAAGATTATCAAGAGCTAAAAATAACTCATCAAAGTTTTGTGCATTTGAGATTCCTTCAAAATTTGGTTCTGATGTTGGGGGTCCTTCTTCAAACATAATTTATTTATTTATTAGAATTATTAAATCCACGCAGTTAAAATATAACCAAAAATTAGAAACATGATCAACTGGTAGCCAGCTTGAATGAGGAATCTTGTCCAAGCAACACGGGGAGAATCATTGTTCCACATTGCGCTTCCGGCAACTATTGGCATCACAAACCCCGCCCAAAGAAAAAGTGAGATCTTCACACCGCTTGCGCCCGGCCAAACAAAAATTAAATACGCTAATACATA
>JBBUEH010000018.1:14944-18728 GCA_038078255.1 Patescibacteria group bacterium | reverse complement strand
TCAGAGCAATGTCTTCGAGAGCTTGGTGCGTCCCACCGTCCGGTCCGACAGAAATACCCGCATGCGAACCCACTATTTTTACGGGCCTGTCGTTGTACGCTATCGTCGTTCTGATTTGTTCCCAATTTCGCCCCGGAGAGAACATTGCATAGGAAGAACAAAAAGGAATTTTCCCCATCGCCGCCATCCCGGAAGCAACCGTCACGAGGTTTTGTTCAGCAACGCCGATTTCCACAAACCGTTCCGGAAATTTTTCTTTAAAAAAAATCATCATAGTAGACTCAGTTAAGTCAGCGCAAAGCGCCACGACATTCTCATCCGTCTCCCCCGCCAGAAACAGGCCTTCTCCGAAACCTTTACGAATAGGCACCTGCTCACACGCCTGCCCTGAGTCCATTGAAGGGTCATTGAAAATTTTAGGATTTAATTTTAAATTTGGATTTAACATAAGATTATTTATAGTGAGTTTATCGAACTACTGATGTTCACTTCTAATTTTTCCGCCCAAAGTTCTCAGTTCATTTAACGCATTTTTGTAATCTTCTTTTGCGGTTTTAGCGTTTGGATCATAGCCATGCCATTTATAATTTCTTTCAAATTCATGTACGCCTTTGCCGGGTATAGTGTGTGCGATAATAACTGTTGGCTGCTCGAAAATTGCCTGCGCTTCTTCTACTGCTTCGTTGAGCGCTCTAAAATCATGCCCCGAAACTTCTATAACATGCCAATTAAAAGCTCGCCATTTATCTGCTAGTGGCTCAAGCGGCATGATGTTTTCTGTAAAGCCATCTATTTGTATATTATTTCTGTCCACAATCACAATTAAATTTCTTAATTTATTTTTCCCAGCAAACATAATGCCCTCCCAAGAATTCCCTTCATCAAGTTCGCCATCAGACATAAAACAATAAATAAATCTATCCGTGTCTTTCTTGTCCATTCTATCGGCGAGCGCCATACCCACCGCTTGCGAAAGTCCAGCTCCAAGCGGTCCAGAAGAATTTTCGAGCCATGGCATATATTCACGATGCGGATGACCTTGTAGTCGAGTGCCAAATTTGCGTAACGATTTTAATTCTTCAATTGGAAAATACCCCGAGTGCGCCATCGTGGCGTATAAGACTGGACAAATGTGACCATTCGAAAGCACCAACCTATCTCGTTCTTCCCAAAATGGATTCTGGGGATCGTGTTTCAAAATATGAAAATAAAAAAGAGTGAAAACATCCGCCATCCCCAGAGGCCCTGCCGTGTGTCCGCTCCCCGCCTCTAAAAGCATTTCAATAATACTCTTGCGAATGTCATTCGCCTTCACCTCCAGTTCCCCAATTTTTTTGTCAGAAAGAAACATTAGTTTCATTATACCCCCGAAGCCGATATTTACAAAATAAAATTATGCTATAATGCCAATATTATGAAGATGCAACCACCGTCGGGACCCCCCTACACCACCAGCTACACCAGAGCAAGAACCAATTTTGAGTTTTGAAGAATTTATTAATCGAAATTCATACCCCCCATCCACCATACCTAACTATAATAATTTTTATTTATATTTTATTGGTGGAAAATTTTGGGATCAAATTAATGAAAAAAGGGTACATTACCAAAAATTTGCGTTCGAACACCCGGAGATAGTTTTGTCTTTACGCAATAAAATACAAAACCAAATAGATAAATCAAAAAATAGATCAGAGGCATTGAAGCCTTTTGACAAAGACCTTTATGAAGCTTACAAAATAATGCGTGGCTATGGAGCCTCAGATAAAGAACTTTTTGCTTAAAAATACTTGCATAGGAAACTCCTATGACATAGGAGTTTCCTATGCTTTGTTTGTATTAAGCCATCCAAAAAGCTCATTTTTATGATCTACTGGCTTTTTAAAATAAACAGGAAATACTGTTGGATTTATAATCCTAAACTTTTCTTCCATATATTCATTAAGACTTGAATATGGATAAGAAAAAACATAATCTAATAACTTGGTTATGTTTCTTTCTTCATTTTCTTTCCAATTTTTATCTATTAGTTTTGCTGGATTTAAATGAATATATGAATAAATATATTTTAAATATGTGTCTTTATTTATGTGGGATGATTTAAAAACTCCTTCGTATAACTTTCCAGTTCTTTTATATTTTTTATTAAAATACATTGAATATCCAGTTAATAATTTACGCATATAAGTAGAAATACCGTTTTTCATTTTTTCACAAATAAGAATATGGAAATGATTCGGCATCAAACAAAATGCTCCAATATCAACGATAGTTTCTTCTCGATCAAAAAACTCACCTATCCTTCTAACTGTAATACTTTTTTCTGTATTACAAACATACATCAAAAATAAAAAGTGTTGATAATCTTGCCTGTCTAAAAATATAATTCTCTTTTCAGTACCACGATTATATAAATGATAGTACTCACCTGGTGCAAAAACTTGTTTTCTTAATGCCATACACAAAGCATATCACATGGCATAGGAAACTCCTATGCCATAGGAGTTTCCTATGTATTTATAAGTTTCGAAATCTTTCCACTGTCCCAATTATATCATCCGTATTGAAAATAGCCGAGCCGATGACGAGTTTCGTGGCTCCAGCTTGAATTAATAATGGCGCAGTTGTTTCGTTAACGCCGATATCAACCGCAATTGGCAAATCAGAATATTTTTCTCTTAAAATTTTAATTTTTTCATACACTTTCTCGTCCAACTCGACTCCGTGATATCCTATTTTATCGTTCCCCATGCACTGCACGAAATCCAGATGCGAAATCAGGGAAAAAATTTGTTCTATTGGCGTCGCAGGATTTATCGCCACCCCAATCTCCATGACATCTCTCATGAAAGGGTCTATCCCTTCCAGAAAATTTTTAAATTCTTCTAATTCACCCACCGCCTCAAGGTGGAAAATTATTCTCTTGGGTCCTAATTTCGTATAAATATCGAAGTTCTCTACCGCACTTCCTACCATTAAGTCAAGCTCAAATTCCACCTCCTCCCAAAACGGAATCCCCTCTTCCTCATTTAAAATTTTTAGAAAATGCTCATCTAAATTATTTTCTAAAAACGGCTCGCCCTGCATAGCCTTGGCAGAGAAGGGCCAAGTTATACTTTCCACAAAAATTCCATCACAAATATCTATTTGCGCCACGGACACAACTCCACGAATCAGTGAAATTTTATTTTTCAGATCTTCGTAATTTTTCGGCAATACCGCTGGGATAATTTCAATCATATTTTTTTGCCGGCTTGTCCGCCATAGCTTTAGCGAAGGCGGAAATTATTTCAGTCATTAATCTTTATTTGATCTATTTTAGCCAGTCTACGTATATGTTTCTCACCTTCAGGAAATGAAGTGGCAAGCCAGAGATTGACTGCGCTCATCATCAATTCCTCTGTTAAATATCTAGCTCCTAAAGATAAAATATTGGCATTGTTATGCACCCTAGAACGAACAATCACATCCGCTTCATCATCCACCACGCACTTTGATTCTCCATAGTAGACTACGGCTCTCACATGTGGAAATTTATTGGCCGCAATGGCTTCACCCTCTCCAGTAGCCCCCAGAATAATTCCCTTCACCCTGTCTGGATCCTTAGAAACCTCGCACGCCACCGGAATAACAAAGTCCGGATAATCGTCATTTTCATCATACTCTAAAGCGCCCTTGTCTATAACTTCATGCCCTTGGGCTTTCAAAGAAGTTACCAACTTTTCTTTCAACCCAAAACCTGCGTGATCTGTTCCAATAAAAATTTTCATGGTTCTATTTTATC
>JBBUEH010000018.1:9687-14844 GCA_038078255.1 Patescibacteria group bacterium | reverse complement strand
TTCCCTGTCTTAATCACATGGTCGACCAGCGTATAAGTATATCCCATTTCATTATCATACCACGCCATCACTTTCACCAAATTTCCTCCCACTACCCGAGTCAAACCAAGATCAGCAATAGAACCATATTTGCTTCCAATAATATCACTTGACACAAGTTCTTCTTCAGTCACAGTAAAAATTCCTGCCCAGCGTTTTTCACTTGCCGCTTTTTTAAGAATCTCATTTACTTCTTTGGCGCTGGTATTTTTCTTCGTAATAAAAGTAATATCCACAATTGATCCAGCGATCATTGGCACACGCATGGCAATACCGTCAAAAAGTCCCTCTAGCTTCGAAAATGCTTTAGTCACAGCAATAGCCGCACCAGAAGATGTTGGCACAATATTGTGACCACCCGCTCGCCCTTCACGCATATTATGTTTATTTATACTATCAACGGTGGGTTGACTGTTAGTCAGCGCATGCACAGTATTTAAAACTGCTTTCTCAACACCAAGAGCTTCGTCTAAAATCGCAATAAGTGGACTGGCCGCATTAGTTGTACAAGATGCATTGGAAGTAATATCACAAGTTCCAAATTTTTCTTCATTCACTCCCAAAAGAATTGTCTCACCCTTAATTCCGTTCTCCAGAAGCAAGGCTTCTGGAGTTTCTTTAGCTGGAGCAGAAATTACAACCTTCTTGGCGCCTGCATCTAAATGCATTTGAGATTTTTTATAAGTTGTAAAAAGTCCAGTGGACTCTACCACGACGGCCACTCCTAAATCTTTCCAGGGAAGCTTGCTCGGATCTTTTTCAGCCAGAACTTTCACTTTCTTCTCATCAATTATTATTTCCTGTCCATTTACTTTTATATCGTGATTCCATTTCCCGTAAGCTGTATCATATTGAAGCAAATACGCCATATTGTCGATACTACTTAAGTCATTCACTGCCACTATTTCAATCTCTGGTCGCTCCCAGGCAATTTTCAAAAATGCCCTGCCAATTCTCCCAAAACCATTAATTCCAACTTTGATTTTCTTCATGTTAATATTGTAACACATTATTTATATTACAATCCTAATTTCTTATATAGCTCAGAACTAGTATAAAACTTTTTTGACTTTCTAGCCCGAGCAATACTCTTTTTGTAATTTACTGAATTATACATTTCTAAATCTTCTTGCATGTCTTCTCTTGTCAGACCTACATTAATTCGTCCTTCTACAAAGGATCGAGCAGCAGATTGAAAAAGGTCGCTCAAAGTAATGCCTTGTTCTTTTGCTCTCTTTTGTGCCGCCTTTTTAAGCTTTTCTTCAATTTTAAACATGATTTGTGTGGTCATAATATGAGTATATACTTTGTTATGATATTGTCAATACTTAATTTTGAAACTATTTACTTTTCTTCTTTAGCTTTCAATTATACTAAAAAACAAGCAAAAAGTGTATAATCATAAAAATGGAAAATCCTAAACCACAATTCATCCATCTACACACCCACTCCCACTATTCCCTCCTAGATGGGCTTTCAAAGCTTGAAGATTTAGTGGATCTGGCAAAAAAATTTAAAATGCCCGCCATGGCTCTGACTGATCACGGCAATATGTACGGCGCAATTGAATTTTATAAACTCGCTAAGAAAGAAGGTATCAAGCCGATCATCGGGGTAGAGGCTTATGTGGCAAATCGTGGAAGAAAAGATAAAGATCCCGGTATCGATAACAAAAGATATCATCTGACCCTGTTGGCTAAAAATTTGCAAGGTTATAAAAATTTGATGAAGCTCGTGACAATTTCCAATCTGGAAGGATATTATTACAAACCTCGAATGGATAAAGAAATCTTGCGAGAATATTCCGAAGGGATAATTGCTTTGTCTGGATGTCTCGGTGGAGAACTTTCTCGTACGCTTGCAAATAAAGATCTAGAAAAAGCAGAATTAGTCATCAAAGAACATCAAGAAATTTTCGGCCAAGAAAATTATTTCTTAGAAATTCAAAAACATTCCAAAATAGAAGGCGCTGAAGAAGCTCGTGCTGGAATAATTATGCTAGGTAAAAAATTAAATATCCCACTAGTCGCCACCATCGACTCTCATTACCCTTGTACTGATGACAATAAAGCTCACGAAACACTCTTGGCCATTCAAACAAATTCGGATATTAAAGACGAAAATAAATTTTCTTTTGGCGAAGACGATTATTCGTTTATCGACACTGAAAAAGCTCTAGAACTTTTTAAAGACACACCCGAAGCAGTCAGCAATACCTTCAAGGTAGCGGACATGTGTAATCTTGAATTAGAGCTTGGCCGTTGGGTTTTTCCTGATTTTAAAATAGAAAAAGGTATAACGGCCGATGAAAAATTGCGACAGCTTACCTACGCCGGTTTCGAAATCTTAGAGCTCAAGCAGACTCCAGGAATCACTGAACGGATAGAATACGAATTAAAAATTATTTTTGATAAAGGATATTCACCTTATTTTTTAGTAGTTGGAGATTTATTACGCCATGCAAAAGAAAACGGAATCTTAACCGCCATCCGAGGCTCGGTCGCCGGATCAATGGTCACTTATCTTCTGGGCATCACCAATATAAACCCGATAGATTACAAACTTCCCTTTGAGAGATTTTTACACTCACATCGTCCATCAGCCCCCGATATTGATATGGACTTCGCAGATAATCGTCGTGATGAGATGATTGAATATACAAAGAAAAAATACGGCGAAGATCGAGTGGCGCAAATTGGAACTTTCGGCACGATGATGGCGCGGGGAGCAGTGCGTGATGTCGCGCGCGCGCTCGCGCACCCATATGCCATCGGCGATAGACTTTCTAAAATGATTCCGCTCGGCGCTCAGGGCATGCCTATGACCATAGACTATGCCATGGAAATAGTTCCGGAATTACGAGATGCATACAAAACGGAAAAGGACACGAAGGAAATAATTGATCTCGCAAAAAAACTCGAGGGATGCGTCAGACATATTTCTGTACACGCCGCCGGAGTGGTGATTGCGCCCGGACCAATATCGGATTATATGCCGACTCAGTTCGACCCGAAGGGTGGAAAGATAATCACCCAATACGACATGTACAGCGCCGAAGATGCTGGTCTCTTGAAATTTGACTTTCTTGGAATTCGAAACTTGGCAATTCTCGCCGATGCTATAAGTTTGGTTAAAAAATTCTACAAAATAGATATCGACATAGATCGCATTCCCTTGGATGATAAAAAAACTTTTTCACTTTTGGCAAATGGACAAACTGAAGGTCTTTTTCAATTAAATGGTTCTGGTATGACTAGATATCTCAAAGAACTTAAACCAACTTCCATCCATGACATCAACGCAATGGTCGCTCTGTATCGCCCCGGACCCATGGAAACAATTCCTGAATACATCAAACGCAAACATAACCCTCATCTAGTAAAATACTTGGATCCGAGAATGAAAAAATTCTTAGGAGAATCTTACGGGCTTATCGTCTATCAAGATGACTTACTTTCCTCCGCCATAGAACTGGCCGGATACAATTGGGAAGAAGTGGATAAATTCCGCTATGCTGTGGGTAAAAAAATCCCGAAAGAAATGGCTGCTCAGTACGAAAAATTCACTAAAGGCATTATTGCAAACGGACAAACGCCGGAATTCGCCGAAAAGCTTTGGAAACTTTTTGAACCGTTTCAGGCATACGGATTCAACAAAGCGCATGCGGCTTCTTATGGCAGGATCGCCTATCAGACAGCGTACATGAAGGCAAATTATCCAGTGGAATACATGGCTTCGATTCTCACTGCCGAATCCGGAGATGTAGAAAAAATTTCTGAAATAATTAAAGAGTGTAAAAATATGGATATTCCCGTTCTCCCACCCCACATCAATGAAAGCTTTGGTGGATTCACTTGTTTGTCGGAGAAACAGGGAATAAATGTAGACCAAGAAAACATAAGTACGAAAATAAGATTTGGGTTCTACACGATCAAGAATCTTGGCACTGATATTTCGGACGCTATCATCGCTGAACGAAAGAGCGGGGAAAAATTCAAATCAATTAGTGATTTTCTAGACAGAATTAAACACAAAAATTTAAATAAAAAGTCTTTGGAAGCGTTGATCAAGTCGGGATGCATGGACGACTGGAGTGATCGTGGAGTGCTTTTAGCAAACCTGGAAGCCATGCTCGATTACAACCACGAAACAAACAAACAAAATCAAAATCAAATTTCTCTCTTTGGCGGATTAAAGAGTGTCTTGGCTCCAGAACTCAAAATGCAAAGCGCTCCGCCCGCAACCCAAGCAGAAAAGTTACTCTGGGAAAAAGAATTATTGGGACTTTATATTTCCGGACATCCGCTCGACCGCTTGCGGGATAAATTAGAAAAGAGAACGATGAATATTAAAAAAGTGAAAGAAGAAATGAGCAACAGTATGCAAGTCACCGTGGCTGGAATAATAGAAACTTCCAGACAAGTAATAACCAAAAATAATGAAAGAATGGCATTCTTAAAAATCGCCGACTTGACCGACTCCATCGAAGCGGTCGCCTTCCCTTCCATCTTTAAAGAATCCATCGATATCTTGGTTCCCGAAAAATGCATCGCCCTCTCCGGCAAAGTCTCCAACCGAAGTGGCGAAAAGAGCATAATCATCGAAGCGGTGAAAGAGATTTAAGCTTTCCTAATCGTTAGAAGCCAAAGGTGTCTTTCCCAATATAATTTCTGCTGTTTCAACTGCCGCATCTGGAGTCATGTCTTCACTAAGAAACTTACCTATTACCTCCCCAATACGAGCAGCGACATTGCCTCCTAGTGCTGAAGCATTTTGTTGCATCAGTCGTAAATTTCTTAATGCAATTTCACGCTTATTCTCTTTACTCTCCAACCCGACATCTTCACGAACTAATGAGGCCCCATCATTAAAAAGTTCTTTCTTCACTTCTTCTTGCATTTATATTTATGAATTAAATTAATTATTAAATATACTCATCGCTTTGTCTTTCCCTTCAGAAAAAATAACTTCGACCATTTGGGTTACTTTTTTGGAAAGTTTTTTGAGTGTTTCTAGTTCAGGCTTTTTGAATTCACTGAGGATGAAATTTATCACCGCTTTCTCCCCTTTCGGTTTCCTAATTTTGCCAGATGGAGTCTCGGGCGATATGCCAATTCT
>JBBUEH010000018.1:0-9587 GCA_038078255.1 Patescibacteria group bacterium | reverse complement strand
ACCATAATCCGTCCGGTATTATGTCTCGTATTTTCGTATTCTTTTCCAGGATTTCCCAAGCCAACAACTATTTTCATAAATACTATTATAAATAAACTTTTATGCCTTGTCAACAACTTTGTGTGTTATATTGTGCTGATGGAAAAATCCACCAAACAGTCATTCTGGGAACTAGTCCGTTTTGCTCTCATTGCCTTAGTGATAGTTGTTCCGATCCGTCTTTTTATTGCGGAACCTTTCGTCGTTTCGGGAAGCTCCATGGTTCCCACTTTTCTAAATGCAAATTATTTAATTGTAGATAAAATCTCTTATAGACTCAACGACCCAAAGAGAAACGATGTGATTGTTTTCCGATACCCCAATGATCAGAAGAAATTCTTTGTCAAGAGAATCATCGGACTCCCCAATGAAACTGTGGACATCAACGGCTCGATCGTAACAATAATTAATGAAAAAAATCCGGACGGACTCAGTCTCGAAGAACCTTTTGTAGAAAATATTTCCAACAATACGATTCACCTTGAATTAAAAGCGGAGGAATATTTTGTCATGGGCGACAACCGAAGCGCCAGCTCTGATTCAAGATACTGGGGGCCATTAAAAAGAGAACTGATCACCGGGAGAGCCTTCCTCCGTTTGTTGCCAATAAATAAAATAGATATCTGGCCGGGTAGTTATTAATATTAAATTTTTAAACGAAATGAAAAAAGAAAAACAAAATACAACACAAAAAGAGAAAAAAAGTAAGACGATCCCCCTCACCTCTCCGAGGGGTATGCGAGATTTAATCAATGAAGAATATTATTCGTTTCAGGGATTTTTTGAAAAAGCGCAAGAAGTGGCAGTGTACTATGGTTTTAAACCAATAGAAACTCCGATGTTAGAACAAGAAGAAATCTTCACCACCACTATCGGCCTGGGCACAGACATCATCGACAAAGAAATGTATACCTTGAAAACCAAGGGTGGAGACCATTTAGCGCTTCGTCCAGAACATACTGCGCCACTCATGCGCGCTTATATAGAACACGGAATGCAAACCCTGCCCCAGCCCGTGCTCTTTTATCAATATGGTCCGGTCTTTAGACATGACAAACCTCAGCGAGGACGGTACAGACAATTCTGGCAATTTGATTTAGATTCATTGGGTAATGAAAAAAGTATTATGGATGCATTGGTGATCAAAGCAGGAATGAGTATTTTGGAAGAAGCTGGAGCAGAAAATCTTTCTATTGATATTAATTCTATTGGTGACAAAGAATGCCGAAGTGGATATATTAAAGAGTTGACAAGTTACTATAGAAAACATCAGAACAAACTTCCTAGCGTTGACCGAGAAAGATTAAAAATAAATCCACTGCGCATTCTGGATTCCAAAGAAGAAAAAACTATTATTCTAAATGAGAATGCGCCTAATTCTGTTTCGTTCCTTTGTCCTTCTTGTAAAAAACATTTTAAAGAAGTTTTGGAATACTTAGAAGAAATGAAAATATCGTACAATATCAATAAAAATCTAGTGCGGGGACTTTCTTATTATACTCGTACTGTGTTCGAGATTATTGATGAATCAGAAAGCGAAACCAAAGGTATGGCTATCGCCGGTGGTGGTAGATATGATTATCTGAGCAGACAACTTGGAAGCAAAAAAGATGTTCCCGGCGTAGGTTTGTCTATCGCTGCGGATCGTGTATTGCTAATGCCTTGGTATAAAAAGCTTGCGCCTCGCATATTGAAAAAACCAAAAATTTATTTTATCCAGCTCGGCGCTGAAGCGAAACTAAAAAGTTTAAATATTATTGAAATATTGCGCAAGGCGCATATTCCCATCGCTCAATCACTTTCCAAAGACAGTCTGGGCTCTCAACTTTCCATCGCCGAGAAATTAAACATTCCATACACCCTGATCTTTGGAGTGAAAGAAGCCTTGGATAATTCTGTCATCGTGCGAAATATGTCCAACAGGTCTCAAGAAACTGTGAAATTAAATAAACTTTTAGAATACTTAAAAGAACTCAAATAAACAATGAAGAAAATTCTTCAAAAAGAAGAAAAGATTTTGCGTCAAATTGCCCAAGAGGTCCTGATGAAGGATGTAAAAACAATTAAAATAAAGAAAATTCTTAAAGAAATGTCGGAGGCGCTAGTGAGCCAGGGCGACGGAGTGGCGATAGCGGCACCGCAGATTGGATATTCTTTCCGAATTTTTATTGTTTCTGGAAGAGTCTTGAAGGCGGGATTTCCCGAGCGGGGTGTCTCGCAGGCTGACGAGCCGAGAGATAGCGCTCCGTCAGCAGACGAAGACAGCGACCCTGCACGGGAAGGTCCTGCCGTAAAAAACTTAGTTTTCATCAATCCAAAAATTTCTAAACTTTCTCGTCAGAAAGAATGGATGTCCGAGGGCTGCTTGTCTGTTCGTCCTCTTTACGGCAAGACCCGAAGGTCCACTAAAGTAACACTCACCGCTTATGATGAAAATGGTAAAAAATTCGAGAGAGGCGCATCGGGACTCCTGGCCCAAATTTTCCAACATGAAACTGATCATTTAAACGGCATACTTTTCATAGACCACGCCAAGGACATTACAGAGGAATTGCCGAAAAAAAATTAATTGATCCATGCCAGATAATAAAAAACTGAATTTTGTATTTTGGGGCACACCGGATGTGGCCTCAGAAACTTTGGAAATTATAAAAGAGGCGGGGTTTTTGCCTACGCTAATTATTACCTCGCCCGCTGCCGTTTTTGCAGAACAAAATAATATCCCCTGCCTGAAACCAGAAAAACCAACAGGCGGGAAAAGGCCAGACCTTTTTGAATTCTTAAGGTCTGGCCTTGAGGAGCCTATTGATCTATTTATCGTCGTTGCTTATGGAAAAATAATTCCAGAAAATATTATAAATATTCCAAAATTGGGCTCTATTAATATTCACTATTCCCTTCTACCAAAATATCGCGGAGCTTCTCCGGTTGAATCGGCTATTTTAAATGGCGAAACTGAGACAGGTGTAACAATACAAAAAATAGAATACAAAATGGATGCTGGGGCAATCATCGCTCAAGAGAAATTGGATATATTGCCCAACGAAAAAACTCCCGATTTACGCAAGCGCCTAATTAAGCAAGGCGGAGAACTTCTGGTAAACATTCTGCCAGATTTTGTGAATGGAAAAATTAAACTAATTGCCCAAGACGGAAACAAGGCTTCCGTCTGTAGAAAAATTAAAAAAGAAGATGGACTGGTTAACTTGGAGGAAGAACCTCCAAATGCCTTATACAAAAAATTTAGAGCTTACGCATTTTGGCCTAGAATTTTTTTCTTTAAAAACGGTAAAAGAATAATCATCACTGACGCAGAATTTGTCAATAATCAGTTTCTGATAAAAAAAGTATTACCGGAAGGCAAAAAAGAAATAAAGTACGAAGAATTCCTAAAATCTAGTATTTCGAAGTAAAAGGATTCCTCCTCGAGAGGCCTTTGAGCATTTTCTTGATGCTTGTCGCCCCGCGCCGAAAGAGTGTCTGTTTGCGATCTTTGTTTTTACTTATTTCTCGAAAAAGGTTTTCTTTCACCACATCAACAGCTTGATATAAATCCTCTTCATCGGCGCTCGAATAAAATTTATCTCCTCGAATATTAATTAAGCAGTCGGCATGGAAAACACTTCCCGATTTGTGGTGATTTGTATTTTTAGAAACTTCAAATGAAACATTCACCTCTCCACCGTCTCTCTCTTCGATTTTGGAAAGCAGACGACCTAAATTTGTCTCCTTATTTAACACATGATCTTTAATGGCCTCGGTGAGTTCCATATTCTTACTTTGTAAATTAACTGGCATATGAGTACATTATATCCTAATTCTCCATCTTAGTAAATTTCTTCTTAAACCACAGTTGCACGATCGTAATCATGATTATAACCAACAAAAGAAAACTAAATCCAACATATAGATTATTGAAAATATTAGCAAAATATGTAAACCCCAATCCCGAGAGAAAACCTACTGGAAGAATAACGAGAAGTGAAAGTAGGATAGCGGGTGTTTCGTAGACAATAAACTGCCAGAAATTTATTCGTGTTTTATTCACATACATTGTCAGAATAAAAGGAGTACCAACAAGAAATTTAATAAAAATAAGACCGATAACATGACTTCCCCGACTCACTTTGGTGACTGCTTGGACAATCATAGAAATAGTATTGTTGGCATATCGATGGGCGAACACCTTCTCGGCGATGGCCGTCTGGCCAAACAAAAACCACAAAACATTCGGAGGGAAGGTCGCCAGAAAACTTAATATCACTACCGGCCAAATGGGTAAGACTCCTTGCGCAGTAAAAAATCCAAAAGTAAATAAAGCAAATTCTCCACCGAGCAACGCCCCGCCAAAAATTATGATAAATTCAAGAGAGCGATGATCTACTATAAACAAGCGTAGCGTTTCGATAAATTCAACCATAATAATATTCTAGCAGATTCTTGAAAAGCATGCTTGAAACTTATAAATAGCTATCCTCCAGTCCCCAAAAACACCCTCCCGCCAGTACTATTTTTTTGGTCATAGAATTACTTCAATTTGATTGAGTAAGTCGGGAAAAGTGGTGTAACCAGCCTTCGCATTAAAATGCCCAGCATTTGGAATAAATGAAAGTTCAACTCCTAATTCTTTGGCAAGCTGTTCACCATTTGCAAGACAAACATACGGATCGTTATTAGAGTGAAAAACAACAAAATTTTTTGACTTGTTTTTTACTTTGTCCCAATCGAAATCAAAACCGCCAAATGAATAATCAGTTGTATAGTTTAATATAGGTTTGATGCCAACCATCCCAGCAATTAAAAACACGCCTTTAATTTTATGTGAAAGTTTTTCGAGTATTCTTAAAATAAACATGCAACCCAAACTATGTCCAATAAAAATAGTATTTTCGTTTATATATTCTTTGTAATTCTCTAAAACCTTTAACCAAGCCTCCAGAGACTGTCCTTCTGGAGTAGGAAATTTCGGAACAAAAACTGTGTATTTCTTTGCTTCTAGTTCCTTTTTTATCCAAGGAAACCAGTTTTCTTCTGGATACCCACCAGTACCATGAAAAATAAAAATGTTGCTTTTCATATTTTTATTATACCACTTTTTTATTAAATATCTCAAACTTATCAATCCATCGGCTTATTCGCACGAATAAGGGGTATAAAGAAACATAGAAGAAAAACTAGTTAAATTTTAGAAATTACTGATTTTGCCAAAGAAACTAATTTGGACGCCAAACTATAAAAAACTGATACATTGCGTTGTTCTTTTTCTAAAAGATCCGCCCCCGACAAAACAGCAAGGTGTCTGGAAGTAGCCTTAAAAGAAAGTTTAATGTGGCTGGCAATTTCACCCACGCTCGCCTCTTTCTTTGCTTTTATATATTTTATAATTTCAAGCCTTCGTCTATTTGCTAAAGCTTTTAAAATTTTTTCATAATGTTTCATGTGATTATTCTATCATATCAACCCCTTATTCGTGCGAATAAGGGATATTAAACTTATTTATAACAATCGCATTCTAAATATCAAAATCTCGAGTCAAAGCCTTGAGGATAATATCAATTTCCATCGTGGCTACTCCGACGACAGTATCTCCTCCACCATAATATATGTAAAGTAATTTACCCCGCTTGATCATTCCGCAAGGAAAGACAACATTATTCACGAGGCCCACTTTCTCATAAGATTCTTCGGGTTCAAAAATTGAATCTGCGGTGCGAGAGAGTACGAGGGTAGGATCATTTTTATCCAGCAAGACTGCGCCGATACGATATGTGCTATTGTCTCTTGAAACTCCGTGATACAGAAGGAGCCAGCCGTTTTTCGTCTTGATCGGTGGCGCCGCTATTCCAACTTTGGCATTATCCCAAGAATTAATTTCCGGACCAAAAATACGAATGCACTTTTTCACTGTGTCAGTTTTAGAATCTAAAGAATGAATGAAGTCTCCGCACACTTGATCACCCACCCGATGTAAAATAAAATATTGACCGTTGATTTTTTCTGGAAAAACGCAAGTATCCTTGTCGTCGAAACCACTAGGGGTAATCAGTGTTGGTTTTTCCCATTTCCAATTTTGAGCCAAGAAATTCTTCTCCAGGATTGAAGTGACAGCCACCCGGGGCGGACCCACCCCGTCGAAAGCGGTGTAGCACATGTAAATAGTTTTCCCTATTTTTGTCAGCCGTGGATCTTCGCATCCAGAATTCGCTCCCGCAATTTTCTTTATTTCAAAATTCTCCCGGGGCACATACACGGGTTCGGACAATCTCTGCTTGATACTTACACCATTACTGCTCGTCGCATATCCGATGGAAGAAGTGTTGTCTCCGGAAAGCGCCCGATAAAGAATATGGATTGTTTTTCCTATAGAAAGAGCAGCTGGGTTAAAGGTCGCCTTGGCTTCCCAGGGATGTTCGCTGATTGGAGAAATTATCGGATTTTGTTTCGCTCGACGAAATTGCCATCGAGATCTGGTTTTAGGATGGATTGTTTTTAAAAGATCTGTCATGCTCACATACCCTTTGCAAATAGCTGTATCTGAAGCGCCGTAGTATATAGTAAGTCTGTCCTTTTTTACCGTAGCTCCACTTGGAAAAACAATATTGCCGACATGACCCGAGAGTTCGTATGCTTCATTGGGCACAATGATGGGTCCACCAGTAGCTCCGATTATTTTCTTTGGATCATCCAGATCGAGCAAAAGAGCTTCGATGCCGAAAATTCGTTCATGATTCCCCGGATTAGGAAAATAATTTTGAATGTAAGAATATATTAAAAGCCAGCCTTCTTTCGTCTTGATCGGGGTAGCTCCAATCTCGATATGATCGTAGGGGGCCCGTCGAGGATTGATAGAATGTTTTTCTAAATCATTATGCCACTTTTCCCAAAAATCCGGATTCCAAAAATCTGCCACCTCATCAGCCAGAGCGATTGCTATCTGGGTCCCCGGTCCGTCAGTGTGCGCAGTTAAAATCAATGCCACTTTTCCCAAAATCCGTTCAGGAAAAAGGGTGGCACCCTTAGCATTAAACGGAGTGACGAGATATCGCTCGTCAATTTGTTTTAAGTCTTTTGATATTGCTACCGCCACTTTAATATTCTCTGCGGAAAATGGATACCCGCCCAAGGCAGTATAAAAAGTATAATATCGTCCTTCGAAAAATGTAGTACGAGGATCTTCACAGCCAAATTTTTCCCACTCTGCTTCTGGAATTATAAATTGCCTTCGATTTTCGAAATGCGTGCCATCCTTACTTTCACCTATGCCAATAACCGAGATTTGTTCTGGGTTACGCATCTTGTCCGGCGCAGAAATAGCCCGATATATTCCATAAAACATTTTCCCTTTCTCCACCACGCTCATATTAAAAGTGGCAAAGGCTTCCCAATAATGATCTTTGTCAGGAGTGATGATGGGATTATGATGAGATCTTTTAACAATGAACATTTCTTAAATTCTCGTTGCTTGTTTTTTTAATTTCACCGCTTTGTGCTTTTTTAAATCTTCAAGAAGTTCGGCAAGTTTGATGGTGGCGACGCCGACAACTTTGTCCGCTCCGCCATAATATACAAAAAGTGTGTCATTTTTAACCACCGCTCCGCATGAATAAACCACACCCCATTTATATCCATTATTTTCATAATATTCTTCCGGCTCCAGAATCGGACTTTCTGAACGATAGAGAATTTGCTTGGGATTATTTAAATCTAAAACAAGCGCCCCGATCCTATACCTGTCCGGATTGCGATGATCCATTGCTTGGTAAATAACTAACCAACCAAGCTCTGTTTTGATGGGAGATGGACCCACTCCTCGAAACCAGCTGTCCCAAGTCCTAGAATTATCTACTGGTCTTGTATTATTACTCTTAATAAACTTTGTACCATCAAGCTCGTCTAAACTGTCAAAACAATCAATTAAAATTTTCGGAGAAAAGCTGTGCAAAATAGCAAACTTACCATCAATTTTTTCAGGAAACAAAACCCAATTTTTATGAATTTCGTTCGGTGGAGAAATAAAAACCGGATTTTTCCAATTCCATTTCTTTTTTTCAAAATCGTCGAGCTTGATCGAAGTAAGTGCAATCCGCAGAGACCCCCAACCATCAAAAGCCGTGTAAAGCATGTACACTGTATCACCGAGAAGGGTTACTCGAGGATCTTCACATCCACCGTTCCACCCTCCTCCAGAAATATAATCAATTGGTGAAATAGAAAAATCTGTCCTCGAGAAATGATTCGCTCGACGAAAAATAGCATAAGGTGGCCGCTCGTCTATGTGATAACCATCTGCGCTCCCGGCATAACCCAATACCGAAGAATCATCCTGACCTATCGCCCGATAAATGAGATGCACCCTGCCATTAGCTAAAAAAGCAGCCGGATTAAATGTCGCCTTGGACTCCCAAGGATAAAGTCGTGGCTCAATGATTGGATTGTGTAAAGACTTTTTTAATTTGACTAAAACTTTTTTTGTTGCTTTTTTTACAACCTTCTTTACTCCACTCATTTTCTTGGAAGATTTTTTTATGACTCTTATTATTTTTTTCTTTTTAAGCTCTGCCATATTTGTCTTCATAACGAATAATATCTTCTTCGTCGAAATCTCCCGTGGCTACTTCAATTAATATTATACCAGAAGGACCAGCCTTCCACGAGTGTTTTTCCCCCACCAAAACACTGTATTCAGCGCCCGGAGTAATATCATATTCTTTTTCTTCTATTTTTATTTTTCCATCACCACTCACGATATGCCAAAACTCCGAACGGTTCTTATGACTTTGCCAGCTTGTTTCTTCTCCCGGTTTCACTCTGTGCACTTTCACGGTCGAAAGACTGTTGTGAGTCAACTGTCGAAAATTTCCCCACGGTCGCTCTATTGTGAATGGTTTAAATTCTGCCATTATATAATTATATCCTAAGATAATATTTTCTGCATCAAAACATCTGCCGGTAGAAATTTACCCAAAAGAGGAATGTAGAATGCCCCTTTCACCCTGCTTTTATCAGCTGATATTGGAAGTCCACTTTCTTTTAAAAGCTCTTGATCATTGTAGTTGTCCCCTAGGGCTAGAACATTTTCTTTTTTTAATTTGAAAATTTTTTTTACATGTCTTAAACCAACAGCCTTAGTTTGATTTTTTTTGATTTCAACATCATATGCTTCACCATTCCAGTTGGTAACGAGACCTTTTTCTTTTTTTACCATTTGCTCAATCTCTTTATCTTTCTTTTTACAATGTATGGTAATAATAAATTCTTTCGGTTCAAATCCTAGAACATTTTTATTTTTACTTGCCATTTTTTTTAGTTTAAAAAACACATTTTGTAAATATTTAAAACTATTGATATGCTGATAAATTTTACCCTGATACCAAGTGGCGCTTCCATTCTCATAAGTCAGACTCACAAAGGGCAAAACTGCTCTAAACATTTCCTGCATCATATAGAGTCCTCTGCCAGAACTAATATTTATCAAAAATCCTTTTTTGTTTAATTTTTTAATTTGTTCTATTTGTTTCTGGGCAATGATTTTCGTTTGGAACGAAGTA
>JBBUEH010000017.1:15508-20973 GCA_038078255.1 Patescibacteria group bacterium | reverse complement strand
CCAGGAATAGAATTTAGTATTTGGACTAAAAATCCAGGTTATGAATACAAGACAAATCCACAAGTTATGCATTTTCTTTTTAAAGAATACCATGAAGATTTACCTGATGCGTATGAACAAGTTTTATTTAATGCGATAAATTCTGACCATAGCTTGTTTACCGGAAGTGGTGAGGTTTTAGAGACTTGGAGAATTATAGACCTGATGCAAAAGAGTTGGGAAAGGTCGTCAGAAGATTTAATAATTTATAAAAAGGGAAGTACTATGGAAGAAGTTGTGGCTAAGTTTACAGAATAATTTATGCTTAAAAAATTTAAACAATAATGGGAAAATATTTTTCAAATAAATTTAAAAGTACATCTAGGCGTACCCATTTTGGGATTTTTTTTGGTTTTCTATTTTTGTTTTTTGCCGTATTTTTTTTGTTTCCAGAATTTTTTAGTAGTAGTATATCCTATGTTAGAAGCGAAGCAATAATTAAACCGCCCAAAGAGGTATTGAAACTAATTCTTCCACCACTTGACACCGTGGCTTATGATAAAAAGTTAAATGAGCTTGCCAACAACCCGCCTCCCAAACCACCTACGACCAAGATCATAAAGGATCCAAAGACGGGCGTGGAGACGACAATAACAATAGATCCCAAACCAGTACCACCTAGCGGATGGCCGGTAAAAACAACTTACCCTAATGCAGGCGCAATCTTGCCCTTCAGTCGCATCGTGGCTTATTATGGCAATTTATATTCTAAGAAAATGGGAGTCTTGGGAGAATATGAAGAGAAAGAAATGCTTCAAAAATTAGAGATTGAAGTAAAAAAGTGGGAAGAAGCAGATCCCGCTACGGCCGTCGTTCCGGCGCTACACTACATCGCTGTGGTGGCGCAGGGGAGCGCAGGGAAAGATGGCAAATACAGAGCTCGCATGCCAGACTCGGAAATAGATAAAGTCTTGACGATGGCGAAGAAGATTAACGCAATTGTTTTTTTAGATATTCAGGTTGGTTTTAGTACGATAGAGATAGAATTACCACATTTTGAAAAATATTTAAAATTACCAAATGTGCATGTGGGAGTTGATCCAGAATTTTCTATGAAGAGCGATATCCGACCGGGGAAAGTAGTGGGGACTTATGATGCGACAGACATAAATTTTGTGGCAGATTATTTAGCGAAACTTGTTAGAGACAACAATCTGACCCCGAAGATATTGATAGTTCATCGTTATACGCAGAAAATGTTAACGAATTATCAAAACATCAAACCATTGCCCGAAGTGCAGATCGTCATGCACATGGATGGCTGGGGGGGAAAGGCGAAAAAGATAAATACTTATCAGCAATTTGTCTACAAAGAGCCCGTGCAGTTCACTGGTTTTAAATTATTTTACAAAAATGATATTCTAGATTCTGGCACGGTTTTATTCACCCCTAAAGAGCTTTTAAAATTAAGCCCCAAACCAATATATATACAATATCAGTAATTGTGCTACAATAAAAACAAGTGATTATAAATTTTAATTAAAAAACAGTATGAAAAATCTTTTTATCGCAATAATCGTTTTAGTTTTTGCTGTTGGAGGTTTTATTTTTTTAGTAAAAGGCAAGAAATTAGAAGCGCCTGCAACTCTAAACAATATAGATGCAAGCAAAGATGAAGGTTCAACGGCTCCAGTGTCCAATACTATGCCAGTGCTTGGCACGGGTTTCGAAGTTGAAGAGATGGTAGTTTCGGGAGTAAAAGAATTTACTGTTTCAGGTAAGAATTTTTCTTTTACACCTTCGGTGATTACGGTAAAAAAGGGAGATAAAGTCAGAATAACTTTTCAGAACACTGAGGGATTTCATGATTTCGTAATAGATCAATTAGGCGCTACCACCAAGCAATCACAATCTCCATCTACGGAAATTTTAGAATTCACAGCTGACAAAGTTGGAAGTTTTGAATATTATTGTTCTGTTGGTACTCATCGAGCGATGGGGATGAAGGGAACTTTGCGAGTTGAATAAAATGAATCAAGAAGAAACTGCGAAGGAAGACGCCCTGAAAGAGAAAAAAGCTTGGCGTGAAGTAAAATATAAAGAGCGATTTCAAAATGCATTTAGAGGCTTGCATGTTTTTCGAGCGACGACCCGGCATATAGTGATTCACAAGCTAGCGATAATCGCTGTAATAATTTTAGGATTTTATTTTGACATTACGCACCTTGAATGGATCGCACTTGTTTTTGCTATAGGTTTTGTGATGGTCTCCGAAATATTTAATACCGCTATTGAAATAGATATAGACCTGACTTCTCCCGAATATCATCCTTATGCCAGGGACACCAAAGATGTTGCCGCCTCCGCCGTGCTTTTGTCCGTATTTGTTGCGATCATTACTGGACTAATTGTTTTTTTACCTTATATTATAAGGCTATTTTTGTGATTGACAAAAAACCTTTTTGGGTGTATAATGTAGAGGTAGGGTTCTTTTAAAATACTTGCGAAAGGAAGAAAGGAATTCGCCATAGCTTTTAGTGTACAAATTTAAATTCAACATAGAATCTCAGCATATGCGGAAATCTTATGTAATTAAAAAGTAATTTAAATCACTTTTGTAAATTAAAAGCTATGGCGACACGAAGTCGTCCTCTAGCGCTCAAAGGAGAAATAGACCATGTCACAGAAGGACATGCTCGGTCCATTGACTCGGGCTTTGGTCGGAGTCCCAGCAAAAATGCTGGGGCTCGTACTTGATATCTCAAACCGGCTCGGCTCGGCAGATGCCGAGGGTTTCTACACCGATCTCGCACATTTCGTGCGAGAATGGAAGAAGCCGGTTCAGGAGACAATCGAGAAGGCTGTCGAAAGCCTTCTCGAGTTCGTCTCGACCACAAATCTCTCGGCGACAACCGAGAAGTTTGTGGCGACACTCCGCTTCGTGGTCGACACCAGCGCTGAGGCCAAGGTGAAGATCTCCGGCCTCGGAGGGAACTTCACTTCGTGGTTTTTGGGTGACGACGGCAAGGTGGAAGAGCCCTTTGCGGGAGGCTCGATCCACTCCTATCGTCTGAAGAGGCGATCGGTTGACGAGCCGGTCATCAGAGAATTTGGCGGAGAAGGTCAAGCCGAGACCTCTCTGACCGAAGTTTATCTGATGATGGCGAAGCAATCGCATGGCGAGAAAGGTGATTTGCTTACAAGTGGGTGGGCAAACATTTTTTATTGCCGGGATAAGAAAGGTGTGCTTCGCACGGTTTACGTCGGCTGGCACGACGGTGGCTGGTACGTCAGTGCGGGCTCCACCGGCAACACGGTCAAGTGGTACGGCGGCGGTCGGGTTTTCTCCCGCAATTTGGTAATCGGGTCTTTGGTGCCTCAGGCGTCAGCCGCAAGCTGATCCTTGGATGCTGAGACTCTTGGACCCTTGGTTGGCTTCGGCTGGCTGGGGTCCTTTTTGTTTTTATATGGTATTATATTTTTAAGATTATGTGTTACACGACGGTCATGGCTTTCGTGTCATGGTCTCAAGAAATTTTTTGTGAGAGTTGCGTCGGGAATTTTTCTTACGCAAGAGTATAAAAAGTTTTTTCAAAAAATAACAAAAATTGGTACATGATACTGGTGGGGTTATATACCCCCAAATAATATACAGCACGATCTCTGACTTTAAATAGTGCCTAGATCGGCAGTGATGCAGACGGTATTGTGTACGAGTGAGCCTGTGCTTCGCACGGTTAACGTCAACTGGAACGACGGTGGCTGGAACGTCAATGCGAACTCCACCGACAACACGATCAAGTGGAACGACGGCAATCAGGTTTTCTCCCGAAACTACTGTTTTTTCTTGCAGTCCGGAATTTATTTCGGACTGTTAGTTTTTATTTGCAAGCCCTTTTTCCAGCCACCAAATTGTCGGCCAATTTCTCCGAGCCTTGACACGATATCAGAGTATTTATTCGTAGAAATTAATTTATTTTCCCAGGCAAGTTGAATAAAGAATTTTAGAATGTCCAGTTTTGTTATTGCCTTGTTCAGCATTGGGAGTTTGTGTTCTACTGACATATAACTCAAACAAAACGCAAGTTCTAGAGTATCAAGAAAAGCTTGTTCAATCTTTTGACCAAGTCCCATTCGTTCAACTTTCGGAAAATCACGATGCAGAGTAATCCACAGCTGGTATGTTTCTTTTAAGTCGTGAATTACCTTTGGTAATTCACGAGGGGGGGGGGTAGACTTTATATTATGATTCATAAATATAACAATATCATATCTATAGAAAATTTGTGCGAAGCATGGGGTGAATTTATTTGCGGAAAAAAGAAAAAGAAAGATGTTGCTAATTTTTCCCTCAATCTTTCAGAAAATATTTTTCTTCTTCATGAAGAATTGAGAACCAAAACATATTTGCACGGAAATTACGAAGCATTCTCCATTAATGATCCTAAACCCCGAAACATCCATAAGGCCACCGTTCGTGATCGACTCCTCCACCACGCAATATACCGAATTCTTTATCCATACTTCGACTCCAAATTTATCCATGATTCATATTCTTGTCGAATAGAAAAGGGAACCCACAAAGCCATAAACAGATTTCGTGATTTTTCCAGAAAAGTTTCCAAAAACAACACAAAAACTTGCTGGGTATTAAAGTGCGACATTAAAAAATTTTTTGCCAACATTGACCACAAAATCTTGAAAAACACACTGTCAAAGTGTCTCTTTGACAGTGATATTCTCTGGTTGCTTTCTCAAGTAATAGATAGCTTTTTTACACAAAAACATATTTACGCCATGGCTGATATGTGTAAAGTAGGGTTACCATTGGGCAACCTAACTTCTCAGCTTTTAGTTAATGTATACATGAATGAATTTGATCAATATATAAAAAGAAAATTAAAAGTTAAATATTATATACGTTACGCAGATGATTTTGTAATTTTGCAAAATGACAAAATATACCTTGAAAATTTTTTACCAAAAATTTCAGAATTTCTGGAAGAAAAACTAAAATTAAAGCTACATCCTGATAAAGTTTTTATTAAAACTATCGCTTCTGGCATAGACTTTCTGGGCTGGGTGCATTTTTCAGACCACAGAGTGCTTAGAACATCTACAAAAAGAAAAATGTTAAGAAAATTAAAGAATGATCCGAAAGAAAAAAGTTTGAAATCTTATATGGGGATGCTAGAGCATGGGGATACAGAAAAGTTAAAAGGCTTGGTTCAACCAGTGCTTGCTCTTTTTTTATAAGTTGATAGAATTTGTGTATGAATAACAATGTAAAAATTTTCGGTTTGGTAATTGGGCTTTTGATTTTGGGAGTAATCGCTACTGTCTTGCTTCGAGGTGGTGCCAATGGACCAGAAGGTCCTGGTAAATATGATGAATTTGCGACATGCCTGAAAGACAAAGGAGCAATTTTTTACGGAGCTTTCTGGTGTCCGCATTGTCAAGCGCAAAAGAAACTCTTTGGTTCGTCT
>JBBUEH010000017.1:0-15408 GCA_038078255.1 Patescibacteria group bacterium | reverse complement strand
TGGGGCGATAGCTTTGCAGATTTTTTCTGTGTCGGCCTTGTTTGCGCTTTTTCTGGGACCCAAGAAGAATCAATTTCTAGGTTTTATTGACAAGCATTATTTAACGCTCGGTTTCATTATCTCTTTATCCGCATCGCTTTTCTCTTTAGTTTATTCAGAAATTATTAATTTTCTGCCCTGCTATCTTTGTTGGTATCAGCGAATATTCTTGTTTCCCCTGGTTTTTATTTTTGGAGCAGCTATTTGGCACGGGGATAGAAAAATCGTGAAATATACTCTACCCCTGCTAGCTGTTGGTTTCGTGATATCTGTTTACCAAAATTTCGGATATTATTTTGCAGATGCTGGATCTTTACCCTGCGATGCGTCTGGGGTTTCTTGTTATCAGCAGTTAGTGTATGAGTTTGGCGGATATATTTCCATCCCGATGCTTGCCTTGACTAGTTTCCTTGCTTTGATTACAGTTATCTTAGTCGCTCATTTTTATAAGAAACCTGCCCGCAATGCTTTCAGCATAGCTGATGCAGGCGGGGAAGATTAAAATAAAATGAATAAATACATTAGTTTTTTTATTGTAGCGGTTTTAATTGTTTTAGGTGTTTGGTTTTTTGCGCAGAATAAAGAATCCAATACTAAAATCCCAGATCTGGATCTGGCTGAGACTAATGTGGAAACAAAAACCGAACCTATTACTAATTTAGATAATAATAAAGTCATGACTAAAGCAATACTGCATACAAATAAAGGAGATATCACAATTCAATTTTTCGAGGAACAAGCTCCGAAGACAGTGGCTAATTTTACCAAGCTCGCTGGTGAGGGATTCTATGACGGTACCAAATTTCATCGAGTGATTAAAGGTTTTATGATTCAGGGTGGCGATCCATTGACAAAAGACGATTCCAAGGTGAGCTTGTGGGGCACAGGGGACCCGGGGTATAAATTTGCGGATGAAATAGGCAAAGAGAATCAGAATAATAAAAACGATATAGGCACTATAGCAATGGCAAATTCTGGCCCCAATACCAATGGTTCACAATTTTTTATCAATGTTAATGCCAATAATTTCTTAGATGCCAAGCATACTGTTTTCGGAAAAGTTGTCTCTGGAATGGATATTGTAACGAAAATTGAAAATACCCCTACAGGACAGAACGACAGACCTACCAATCCTGTGGTTATAAATAGCATTACGTTGAAGTAAGGGAAAGTTTAATATTGTATATTAGAGTTTAAGACATCATTTGTATGACAGGAAACTTTGGTTTAGAAATATTATGGTTAGTTCTATACTGTGCTTCTTCGTTGTCTTTTATTTTAGCTGTAGGCGTCTATGCTGTACCAGAAAAAAAGAAATTTATACCGCTATGGCTAAGGGTGCCCATAATACTTCTATTTCTTGTTTTAGTTATTATTCAAGTCTATTTAACTTGTTGTGTAGCAAGTTCAAATGTGTACAGGCGTCCACGAACAAGCAGTGGCCGTCTAAAAAGTTCCTTGACCATTACGATTGCAAATACATATCCATATAATGCTATTAGTTTTTCTGCCGCTGGGCTCAACAGTATCCTGGGGTATATATTGTATCGTAAGCTATTGAAACACAGGACTAAAAAATAAGTAGTTTATGCTATACTATAAATGGTTTAATTATTAATTAATTTCCAATTTTATGGAGACACAGCAAAATGTTCCTGTTTTTGTCAAGATAATTTCTGTATTGTTTTATTTGAAATCTATTGCATTTATTTTAGGAGGGATACTTTTTATGTTTTTAGGTGGGATAAGCCTTTCATCATTACCATTATTAGGTTCCTTTGGTTTTATTTTGGGAGTTGTACCTGGAATGCTTGGAGTGCTGATACTGGCCTGGGGGTTGTTGCACTTTTTTACAGGCATGGGACTTTGGAAAGGAGCTAAGTGGGGTAAGACACTTGCTATTATTGTCAGTGGATTATATATTGTCTTAAGCATTGTCGAGATAGTTAAACTTGGTGTTGTAGATTATATTTCTTTGATTATAAACACCGCAATAATTATATATTTACTTTTCTTTTACAAAGACAATTAACGACATTATTAATTTAACAAAAAATTTTATGGGAAAAGGAAATAATGCTTATAGAAAAGATACGAAGAAGCCAAAGAAAGCAAAAAAGAAATAGATGGAAAACAGGAAGATTCAGATATTAATTATAGATCTAGGTTCACAATATACCCAAATTATCAGGCGAAGCCTGCGGTATTTAGGTTTTCATTCTATAATTCTTTCTCCGTCAAAATCATCGAGCTGGGTAAAAGAAAATAGGCTCAAAGGACTTCAGGGGATAATTCTCTCTGGTGGGTCTGCAAGTGTGTATGATGCTAATGCGCCAAAAATTCCAAAAGAGTTGCTAGATTTTGCTGTGCCAGTTCTGGGAATTTGTTACGGTATGCAGTGGATGGCATATATAAATGATAAAAATTCTGTGCATAAAGTAAAAGAAGGTAAGTCGTACGGGCCGGTGGAGGTTACTTTGAAGGAAAGTAAACTTTTTGAGAAATTGGGAAACAGTATAAACGCTTGGTCTTCTCATGGAGATTCTATAAAGAAAGTTCCCCAAAATAAATTACAGAGTTTTAAAGTTATTGCGACTTCTAGGTCAGGCAAAGTAATCGAAGCGATGGAGAATGAAAAAAATAGATTATATGCTGTGCAATTTCATCCGGAAGTAGAACAGACTGAAGATGAAAATATTATTTTAAATAATTTCGTTGCGAATATTTGTGGAAGTAAAAAGGATTATTTTAAAAAAGAGGTGATTAAAGAAATACAAGAAAAAACCCAAAAGATATTGGGTGACGGGAAGGCTATCATTGGAGTTTCGGGTGGAGTGGACTCTACCACGCTTGCTGCCATACTTGCGCCAGTACTTGGCAAACAATTAAAAGCATTTTTGATAGATACGGGTGGAATGCGTAAGGGCGAAATAGAAAAAATAAAAAATATAGCAAAGTCGGCGAAAATAAATTTGGAAGTAATAGATAAGTATAAAAGTAAATTTATAAAAAATATCGGGCAAAGCATAGATGCAGAAGAAAAGCGCATGCGCTTTCGAGAAGTTTATGGAGAAGTTTTTCGTGAAGTGGCTAGTTCTTTTAGTGCGACGCATATGATCCAGGGAACTCTGGCGACGGACTTGATAGAGTCGGGTAGCGCTGGGAAGTCGGCGATGATTAAAACACATCACAATGTAGATCTAAAATTAGGAATAAAAGAGATCATGCCACTCTCGGATTTTTTTAAATTTGAAGTGCTGGAGATGGCACGAATGTTTGGACTCAATGAACTTCTGGCGAGCCGACAGCCTTTTCCGGGTCCGGGATTATATTTAAGAATTTTAGGTGCGCCAGTAACGGCAGAACTTTTAGAAATTGTCCGTGAAGCGGATCATGAAGTCGCAGAGATTCTCAAAAAGCACAAACTCTATAATAAAATTTCTCAGACAATAGTGGCGTTACTTGGTATAAATACTGTGGGTGTAAAAGGTGATGGACGAGTGTATGGATATTCTCTGGTTGTCCGGACAGTAGAAACAGCAGACTTCATGACCGTGAAAGGCTTTTACTTGCCCCCCAAAGTCTGCGAAGAAATAAATAGCACATTGGTCAAGCACCCCCAAATCGTCCGAGTGTTTTATGATTGGACCACCAAACCTCCCGCCACGACAGAGTTTGAATAGAATTGGCATTCTACAATTCTATAGAATATTAGAATAGAAATTATGCAGTTCACAAAAAAAGAAAAGATTCTGATGCAGAAATTAAGCACTCCAGCCAAAGTGCAGGATTTTTTGAATAGAATTTCTTTTAACTTTGAGAAGCAAGGAGAAACTCTAAAATCTCCACTTAGAGTTCTGCGAGACAAAAGAGCGCATTGTTTCGAGGGGGCATTACTTGGAGCTTACATACTATCCTTACATGGATTTCCACCCTTCATTTTACATCTTAAGGCAATAAAGGGGGACTATGATCATGTCATTGTTCCTTTTCGGCAAAATGGTCTTTGGGGGGCGCTGTCTAAAACAAATCACGCAGTGCTGAGATATCGTGAACCAATATATAAAAATATTCGAGAATTAGTAATGTCCTATTTTCATGAATATTTTTTGAATAACGGGAAAAAAACCTTGAGACAATATTCTGCATTACTTAATCTAAATACTTTGAAAAAAAGTTGGATCATCAAAGAAGATGATTTATGGGAGATAGATAAAAAGTTAGACAAAATAAAGCATTATGATCTTGTTCCTAAATCTCATATAAAAAGACTTCGAAAAGCAGACAAAATAGAAATCAGAGCAGGGAAAATTGTGGAATATAAAAAGTAAAATTTTTAATTCTTATCTTCTTTCTTTTTGGTATTTTCTCCCTTATGTCCGTGCGCATCCACTTCATAAGATGTATTTTGTTGTTCAAAAAAGTTTACCAATTCAAAGACATCGGTGGCGGTGGACATCCACTTGGCCGGATTAGTGACGCCGAAATGTGGCTCGAGGCCGAGTTCTTCCAGCCGGCGGTCGGCTACATATTGCACATATTGATTCACATAGTCGGCGTTCAGTCCCAAGATGCCTTTTGGAAACATGTCTTTATTATAATTAACTTCTAGACTGACTCCTTCAATGATGATATCTCTAATTTCTTTTGCAAATTCTTCGGTTAAGAGTTCTCCATTTTCTTCGAGTACTGTATGAATGAGCTGAATACCAAATTTAAGATGGAGGGATTCATCCCGCAGAACCCAATTTATCATTGAGCCTAAATTGCGAAGCTGGTTTCTTTGACGGAAGGATAGAGCGACCATGAAACCAGAATAAAACCAAATTCCTTCCATGACGATATTCGTAGCGACCAGATTGCGCAAGAAATCCTTTTTCCCCTCGGCTGTTTCAATATTCAAATTGTCCTCGGTCATGCGGATTAAATATTTGTTGACAAAATTTTCTTTCTTCACGATTGAATCAATTTCAAGGTGGACACCATAAACCCGATCTCGATCCAATGGAAATGTTTCCAGCACATATTCGAAAGCGACGCAGTGATTTGCTTCTTCAAACATTTGCTTGGCAATATACAAATGACATTCCGGGGATTTTAAATATGGATATATTCCCAGAGCGAGGGATCTGTTTACAATCAGTTCCGTTGGATTAAAAAAGGCCATAAGAAATTCGACCGCATGCCTTTCGTCATCGGTCATAACTTTCCAGTCGGCTAAATCTTCTCCCAGGGGTATTTCGTGGGGGAACCAGCTGTTTCTGACTGCCTGATTGTAGAGGTCGTAGGCCCATTTATAATGCATGGGATGCAGATTCATATCTGTGGGAGATGCTTTTCCTAAAATCATATATTTATTGACAGCCTTCACATAATAATGCATCTTGTGGATCTTCTGAGATGTGGATATTTAATTCTTCTACCTTTTCTTTTGCCAAGACGGGAGAAGCAATATTGGAATTCAGCACATCAGGAATGGAATCAATTTCTTCTGTTTCTTCCGGCATTTCTTGAACCTTTTGTTCTATGAGTTGTTGTTTATCCCGAAGCACCGCAAAGCCTCTTTTGCCCAAGGCTTCGCCCTTATTGACCATCGTGGTGGATTGTTCGGCGCTATGACGAGGTTTCATGTGTAAATAGTAAGTTGTTTTGAGCCCCTTGTCCCAAGCGGTGGTATAGACATTCATGATTTCATTGATGTCCCGGATTTCTAGATACATATTGCGAGAGATTCCCATATCCACCCATTTTTGCGCTCGAGCTGCCACTTCTATATAGGCATAGGGTGAGACAGAGAAAGAAGTTTTGTATATTTTTTTAATATAATCTGGAATTTCTGCGATAGATTCAATGTCACCGTGATTTTCCAATATCATTTCTCGGGTCTTTTCCCATAGATTTTCTTTTTCTAGGGCTTGCATCATATTGCCGTTCACTTCTAGGTATTTTCCAGAAATTTTATTTCTAGAAAACATTTGAGTAAATCGGGGATCAATTCCCGGAGAAGTTCCGGCGACGAGTCCAATGTTTGCGTTCGGAGCGATGGCCAGGAGGGTAGCATTACGCATTCCTTTTTTTACTTTAGTACGGAGAGTGTCCCAGTCGAGCGAGGGAAGCAATTTCGCAGATTCTTTTTTTACCGTTAATTCTCGATCACGATTGGCTTCTAGCTTGGCGAGAGTGTCAATCGGAACTTCACCCAAAGACCAGCCTGAACCCTTGAAATTTTTATAAGATCCTCGTTCGACTGCTAGATTGGCGGATTCATCTATCGACATGTAAGAAATAAATTCAAAAACTTGATCGGCAAAATCAGCCGCTTCAGGGTCTTCGTAAGAATATCCTAATTGTTCGATAGAATCTGCAAATCCCATGAGTCCCAATCCAACCGCTCGATTCTCGGAGTCAGCATATCTTGCTTCAGGGATAGGAAGTTCATTTATATCCACCAAGTTATCAAGCTGACGGGTAGCCAATCGAACAGATTCTTCTAATCGATGCCAATCCACCTGACCACTGACGAGATGTTGAGATAAATTAATTGAAACTAGATTACAAACCGCTACATTTTCTCTGTCTGTGGGCAGGGTCACTTCGGTGCAGAGGTTGGAGCAATGAATGGTGCCAGTATTATTATTTAAGGCGCGTAAATTTATAGAATCTTTCCAAGTGAGCCAAGGGTGCGAAGTTGTCTCGAGGGAAATTAGAATATTTTTGTATTGTTGGCGAGCGGGAATGATACTAAACATTTTCATTTTGCCGAGCTTGGCCAGGGCGATGTATTCATTGTATCTCTTAGAAAATTCTTTACCCACAAGCTCGTTCAGGTCTTTTACTTCATTCGGATCAAAGAGATACCAATCATCACCATTTAAGACTCTTTTCATAAATTCATCCGAAATGAATACAGCCGTGTTCGCAGTGCGAGTGCGTCTGTAGTCGTCGCCATTGTTTTGTTTTAAATCCAAGAAATCTTGAAAATTTAAATGCCAGTTCTCCATATAAAAACAAAGCGCGCCCTTTTTCTTCCCTCCTCTTTGCACTGCGCGCACAGCAGAGTCAATGATGTGCATAAAAGGAACTGGGCCAGAGGAAACTGTGTTGTTCGTTTTTAGAACAGATCCTTCGGCCCGAAGCTTGGTCACAGAAAGTCCGATGCCTCCGGTGGCTTTAGATAAAAGCAAAACATCTGAGACAGTTTTACCAATATGTTCCATATCATCGTGCATCTCCATTAAGAAACAATTAGAAAGTTTTGGATGCGGAGTGCCAGCGCCGATGTTGGAAGATCCAGCCGAGAGATATTCTAGCTTAGACATTTTGTCGTAAAATTTCTTAGCCCATTCAGTAGGATTTTTTTCGTTCAAAGACATACCCATGGCTACTCGCATCCAGAAATATTGGGGCGTCTCGAGTGGAGCTTGCTTTTCATCTTTCATGAGGTAGCGATTTTGCATTGTCGAGAGGCCAGAATATTTATAAAGTTCGTCGTTCCCTATTTTTAGATGAGAAGCAAGAGTGTCTAAATCAAACAAAGTTCCCATTCTTTGATCGAGGAGCTTTCTTTCGATGGCGTCTAAAACGAATGTCTTAAAATGAGAACTATGAAGCTTTTCAAATTCTTCTTTGGATATATCTTTAGATTCATCATGGTCATAATCCCCGATGACTTTCTTGTAAATTCCTTTCAGAAGGAGACGAGTAGCTATTTTATCAAACTCTCTGCTGTATTGAGCGTTCTGTAAAGCGGCGTTGATCGTGGCCGCATCCATTTCTTCGGTAGTGATACCATCATAGAGAGTGAGTCTAGTTTCCGTTCCTATCTGAATGACCTTACTAATAGGATCTTGTAGTCCATAGCACGCTCGCTCAATGGATTTATTGATTCTGTCGGCATTGAAGGGAACTTTCGTGCCGTCTCTTTTTGTAATGGTGAGGGTCATAGAGTCATATTATAATCTTTGGGAGAGATACTTAGCAAGTTAATATCTTCAGAAATATTACAACAGGAAATGATTTTCATATCGTCAATACTGGCACCAGAAAAACCTTTAGAATTTTGGTATAATACCTCTATGTTGAAAAAAAAGAAAGAGAGAAGAATTATGGTCTTTGGAACTTTCGATGGATTACACAAAGGACACCTAAATTTCTTCAAACAGGCAAAAAAATTAGCCCAGAAATCTTTTTTAATTGTGTCAATTGCTCGAGATCTAAATGTTTTTGAAATAAAAAAGAGATTTCCAGCATTCAGAGAAAATGAAAGAGTAATTTTGGTTCAGAAATTAATAAAAAGCAATTTAGTAAATAAAGTGGTGCTCTCTGGAATCAAAAATTACCTCCCACATATCATCAAAGAGCATCCAGACATCATTGCGCTCGGTTATGATCAAAAAGCGTATACTAAAAATCTCCAGAAAGACTTAAAAAACAAAGAGCTGATAGTAAAAGTCGTCCGCTTGAAACCGTTTCGAAAAAAAATTTATAAAAATAGCTTACTAAAATAAAAAATACAAATTTTCCTACTTTACATCTCTTAATCTGAGACTGATGGAAAGTCCAACGAGCAATATAACGCCCAAAACAAAAAAGATATATTCAAAAGAAGGAACTAGGAGAAGGACAGGGATGGCGAGGGCGGGGCCGATGATGTAAGAAAGGGGAGTGGTGTTGCGGAAAAAACTTAAGACACCGACATCTTCTTTGCGCACCGATTTGAAAAAATAACTTTCACTCATGGTTTCAATGGTAGCTGCTCCGATACGAGTGAGAAGAAGAACGAGAGCCCAGAGCCAGAGAGTCTTTGTCTCTATGAAGGGAATCACGAGAGTAGCAATACTAATGATGCAGAATCCAATCAAGAGCATTTTCTTTTCTCCGATTTTGTCTGAGAGTTTGCCTAATGGAAAATCCAAGATCACAAACGGTATGAGCATTATGCTAAAGATTATTCCAATTTCATTCCAAGCGAAACCAAGGTACTCGTGCAAATAGAGGGGTGTATAAATAATCATCCAAGCGTAGAAAAATTTTAAAATTAAATTAATCAAATAAATTTTTGAAATATGTTTATTGCGCATAAATAATTTAATTGTTTTCCAGACGGAAATTTCTTTATATGTTGGATCTTTGAAATCACGCAGAAATAAAATAAAAAGAGCATAAACCAAAAGCATAAATAAAGCAGACAAGAAATAAATACCTCGAAAAGAACTTCTGGTGATGATTGATCCAGAAATTATTTGAGCGATAACCCAAGCCAAACTGGTGATAGATAAATATATTCCACGAATGCCACCTATTTTAGAATTTTTGGAAAAATCTTCAATAAAAATATCGAGGGTTGCAATAATAAAATTAGAGGATATAAAATATAAAATAAAAGCAGGAAGGATAATAAAATTTCTATCCCCAAAGGCTAAGACGAGGAGCGATAAAAAAAATAAAAAACTAAATAGGAGAGTAGCGGAGCGATTGCCTAGACGAGAAAGCATTCTAGGCATTTTGAACATGCCTAGAATAGTTAAAACTGAAGCCAAGATATAAATAATACCGACGAAGTTTCCACTGATGTAATTTTCTAAAAAGCTGGAATTAACATAAGAAGTGAGCGCTACGGGTAAGGAGAACAGAAAACCAGCCAGATAGATAATTTTTCTATTGTATTTCATACACTCAAGATCACAGGTATGACCAGAGGCCTTTTTTCAGTTTTTTGGTATAAAAATTTTGAAACACTTTCTCCGAGTTCCGCTTTAATCTGGTCAAAGTCCACTGGTTGATTTACCCTGTGGGTTTGAGCTTTTTCTTCTACCCCATTCTTGATTATTATTCTTACTTGGCGAAGCAGTTCTTGGTTTTCTTTTAAGTACACGAATCCACGAGAAATCAAGTCAGGAGACTTTTTTAATTTTCCAGTTTTCTGATCAAGGAGCGCAATGATGACGAACATCCCGTCTTGCGCTAGCATCACTCGATCTCGAATGACCACATCTTGCGCATCTCCCACGGAAGATCCGTCCACCATCATGAGTCCAGACGGCGCTCGTTCTTTACGGACGGATATTTTTTGTCCGTCGGCGGAAATTTCAATGATTGAACCATTGTCTGGAACAACGATGTTTTCTTCACTCATCCCGAGCTCGAGAGCAAGCTCTTTGTGCAGGACTAAGCGATAGTGATTGCCGTGGATGGGGATAAAAAATTTCGGATGTGTTTTACGATGGAGCCATTTTACATCTTCTTGATTGCCATGTCCTGTCGCATGAACGAAGTCCTCGCCAGCGGTGCGATAGCTGATGATGCGCACTCCTTGTCTAGCCAAGCCGTCCTTCATCTTTTCTACCGCTCTTTCATTTCCCGGAACAATAGAAGCAGAGAGGATGATGGTGTCTCCTTTATGGAGCGCAAATTTTGTATGAGTTTTGTTGGCAGCTCGATTGAGCGAGGCGAATTCTTCACCCTGAGCTCCGGTCATTAGAATTACGAGCTTGTTCAGTGGGTAGTTATTTATTTCTTCTATTGGAATGATCGTTCCTTTTTTAGGGTGAAAAAGTCCCGCTTCGATTGCCACTTCAATATTTGTTTTCATCGAGCGACCGTCCAAGACTATTTTCTTCCCCATCGATTCAGCAAATTTTACTACATGAGCAAGTCTGGTGATGTGCGAGGCGAAGGCGGCAATGATTATCCGTCCCGGCACTTTTCTGATTAAGTTCTCCAGTCCTTGGTGCACTTTTATTTCAGGAAGGGAGAAACCCTCATTTTCAATATTAGTGGAGTCAGTCAAAAGCAAAAGGACTTTCGCTTTATCGAAAATCGAATATTCTTTTTCTTCTTCCTTAGAGACAATTCCGTCTACTTGATCCAGTTTGTAATCTCCCGGGGTGACGATCCATCCATGCTCTGTTTCTATAATGATACCCATCGAGTCGGGAATGGTGTGAGTTACTCCAAAAAATCTTACCCTGATTTTTCCACACAGGATTGTGTCATCTTTTTCTACGACAATTTCTTTCATTTTTGGCAAGTGGGGAAATTCTGTGGCTCTTTTGCGCATCATTAAGATAGAAAGATTTCTAGAATATACTGGAGGATTGCCGATCCGAGAAAGCACTAAGGGTACGCCCCCAATGTGGTCCAAGTGACCGTGAGTGATGATGAGCGCTCGTATTTTATCCTTCCGTTCTTCTAGATAAGTTGTGTTAGGAATAACATAATCAACCCCCGGAGTAGCTTCATTAGAAAAATGCATTCCGGCATCGATCACGATGATGTCTTCTCCGATTTCTATGGCAGTCATATTTTTACCAATTTCTTCCACGCCCCCTAGGGGAATTATTCGGATGATATTTTTTTCTGGAGGAGGAATGTTTATATTTTTTCCATTATTTGAATTTTTATATTGGTTTTTTTCACCAAAAGAGGAAGTCCTCCGATTCGATCCATATCTTTTTTTAGAATATTGATAAGTAGAATTTTTTATTAGCCCTCTTCTTTCTGGGATTTTGTTGGGGTCTGTTTTATTTTTGTCATCCATACTGACAGAACTGAAAGATAATCTTGTTTTCTTCATAATTTTTGATTTTTTATTTTACAAATATTTTCCAAACATTTTCTGTTTGGATGTACCATTTATAGACATTTAGATAATGATCCCTGGGTGAGATGATATTGCTCATTTTGAAGTTCTTTAGATCCTTTGGCATGATGTATATAAAATCTGGGCTATAAAGAAAAACTGCCGGCATATCTTTCCTAATTTCTTCCGCAAATTGTAAATATTTTTTAATCCTAGCTTCTTTATTGACTATTACAGATGCATCTTCTAGAATTTTATCTACTTTAGTATTTGTATACGAAGCGACATTCAGTCCGGGATCATTGCGCTGGGTTGAATGCCAGAAAGCGAAGAGATCAGATTCATGATTTATAATTTCTCCAAATAAAAGCACATCATATTTTCGTGGACGAATAACATTTTGATTTAAATTACCAATTTCAAATGTTTTCACATCCACTTTCATCCCGATAGCATGCAGATCATTTCTGATCAACTCAGCTGTTTTGGCTAGTTCTTCAATGTTTCCCGTGGAAATAGAGAATTCAAGCTTAGTGACAGTTTTCTTTTTCTTCTCGGTAGTTGTTTTTTCTAAAAATCCATCCGTGCCCTTTTTCCACCCAGCTTTAGCTAAATCATTTTCTACTTTTTGTAATATCTCCGCTCGGGCAAGAATATTTTTCCCGGTGAGCTTTTGATATTCTAGCATATTGGGTGGTATGGGGTTGTCGATTACAACTCCGTAGCCAAAGAGTACTTCTTGGACGATTCGATTTTTATCCACGATTTGATCGATGGCTCGAATGACTGTTTTGTCTACAAAAAGTTGATTGGCATTCTGGTTGAAGAAGAGTCCAAAGATCCTTGGAAGAACTGAAGATTCTATTTGATAATTTTCTTCCTTTAGATTCTCTGCATTAAGGGGAGTAATAGAACTTATTTGATCAACTTCGCCATTGTCCAGCGCTTCTATTAAATCATTTTCGTTTGGATAAAAATGCAACCCAATATTTTCGACATAGGGCATACCTAGGGCGAATTTTTTAAACGGTCTGAGCTCATATGAATCAATAATTCCCGAAGATTGTTTGTTCGCTCCATCTATCATATACGGCCCTGATCCGATAGGGTTTGTATTTGCCGTGTTGAGCTCCATTGGAGAATTTTCCCAGATGTGTAAGGGCATAATGCCCAGAGTGGTGTTTTCTAGAAAGGACGGATAGGGCTTTTTTAAAGTAAATTGAATTGTTTTTTCATCTATTTTCTCCACCCCCACTCCGCTCCAATTTATCTTGTGCGGACTTTTCACAATCGGGTCCTTGATTTTATCGATAGTAAAAAGGATGTCATCTACAGTCACAGGTTCTCCGTCCTGAAAGGACAAATTACTTTTCAAAATAAAAGTATAGATTAAACCATTTTCTGATATTTCATATTTTTCTGCCAAATCTGGAATTAAAGTACCGATACTGTTTTTTCTCATTAAACCAGAGTAAATAAAAGACACGAGTCCTTCGTCAGCCAGAGAATTTGCCAGAATCGGATTGATAAAGCGGGGAGTACCAACAATACCCATAGAAATAGATCCTCCACGCAGAGGTACTTCTACCATGAAAGATTTATTAATGCTTTCTAAGATGGATATGGTGCTTAAGAAGAAGATCAAAAGGAGCGAGGCAAAAACAATCCTTTCTTTTTTAGAGAAAGAAGACAAGATTGAATTGATTTCCATTTTTTTGGGCAATTTAAAATTGAACATAGACTGTGGAGGCTTGCTAGAGCAAGTCTAGCAGAATTTTTTCAGGTCCTCGGATCTCTGGGTCCCTCTCCCAGCCAGACCGTTCAAAAATTCTCTAGACTTGCTCTAGCCGTTGGCTTTTATAATTATACTGAGCAATCCAAATAAAGCAAAAAGAATTCCACAAACGAGAGATAAGTAAAAAAGAAATTTCTCAAAGCCTCGGCGAGTTTGGTGGAAACTCCCAGTGTCATTTCCTCCGAGCGCCCCACCTGTTCCTGCGCCAGATTGCTGGAGCATGATGGATAGAACCAATATTACTGATAGGATAATCTGCGCATATGGCAGAATCGATGCCACTAAATTCATTTAGCTATTATTGCATAAGAGAACCAGAAATGCAAACAGAAAATAATTTACGCCAAATCGTTCCAAGCTAGAATTTTCCACTCATTTTTTCTGAACCAATGAGTGGTATACGAACAGATGGCCATACCGGCGTTGTCTATTTGATTTAAATAGCTGAGCTCATTGTATTCTGAGGCCGTTAATTTCTTTCCATAGAGCATATAAGATACAATCATTTTCAAAAAAATACCATGAGTGACCATAATAATTCTTTTCTCCCTCCTTCTTCCAATATATTTTAATAATTTCCTGGCCCGGTCTTTAAGATCTATGAAATTTTCTTCGTCCGAATAGCGTAGATCATCATCATGAAAGCTTTTATCGATGAGGTCTACAATTTTTCGCACGCCCTTTTCTTCTCCAGAATGTCCGACTATTTGAGAAGGATTTTTTCTTTCTACTAAAAAATCAGAATATTTTATTGGAATTTTAAGTTCTTTTCCAATAATTTCTGCTGTTTCTTTGGCTCGTTCATAGGGACTCGAGATGATAACTTGGGGGTGTCCTTTTCGTTTCGGAAATCTTCGAGCGGTGGCCAAGGCTTGAGCTCTACCTTTCTCTGTCAGAGATCCATCCGGACCTTGTCTGATGCCCTTGGCATTCCATTCCGTTTCCCCATGCCTTACGAAATAAATCAATTTTACACTCATCTATGTATTTTACTATAAATTTAGTTTTTTTGGTATGATATACATAATGAAAAAAATATTTAAAATTCTCATACTTCTTTTTGTCTTAGGGGCAGTGTTGTATCAATATCGTGCTCTCTTTTTTATGGAAGCTCCTTGTGAAGAGCCGATACCTTATACTCTTGGTACTTTCGATGCTAAATTTGGCATTTCGAAGGAATATTTTTTGAATGCACTTTTAGACGCAGAGGCTATTTGGGAGAAATCGTATGGCAAAGAACTTTTTGTGTCAAAGGGAACTTTAAACAGTGGGGTAAAAGAGAGTGATTTGAAAATTAATTTAATTTATGATTATCGTCAACAGGCGACGAGCAAACTCGCCAGTCTCGGCATCGTGGTGCAAGATACTAAGTCCTTCTACGAAATGCTGAAGTCTAAATTCTTAGTCTTGAAAGCAGAATATGAAAAAGAAAAAAGTGTTCTCCAGATACTTGTGCAGAGTTTTAACCAAAAGCAACAGGCTTATGAAGCAGAGGTAAACTTTTGGAATAAAAAAGGTGGAGCTCCCCAGAAAGAATACGACGAACTTCAAGCCACCCATCTCGCATTGCAAAATGAATCCAAGAAATTACAAGCCAGGCAAGTGTCTCTGAATGAAAAAGCAGATGAAATAAATGCGCTCGTCGTGGTTTTGAATCGTTTAGTCGGTTCGCTGAATCTTTCGGTGGAGAAATACAATACGATCAATGTTGCTCGGGGAGAAAGTTTCGAAGAAGGGATCTATACGAGTGATGGAGTAAAGAGCGAGATAGATATTTATGAATTTAGTAGTCGGGAGAAATTGGTGCGGGTGCTGGCGCATGAGTTGGGTCATGCATTGGGTCTCGAGCATGTTGATGATCCGAAAGCTATAATGTATGAACTAAACCAAGGTGATACAGAGAAATTAACCGAAACCGATCTCGCAGTCTTAAAAATAAAATGCGGAAAAGATTAAGATAAATAAAAAAAAGTTCGGAGGGCCACCTGCAAAG
>JBBUEH010000016.1:0-16742 GCA_038078255.1 Patescibacteria group bacterium | reverse complement strand
GAAGTTTTAGTAGATCCCGGAGCAGACCAATTATAGAGAGCGGTAAATGTTTTATTTCCAAAAGTCGCAGTCCAATCCCAAACAGTGTAAAGTCCTTTGACACTTTGTGTTTTGGGAGAGCAAGCTAACGAGCAGCGCAAGTAGCCGTCAAGCCACACGATGGGGTTAAATTAATTGGAAAACCGATTGGGGCTCCTCCAGAAACTAGTACTGGAAAATTAGCTGTGCCACTCACAATGGAGTCTGCGCTCATTGGGGCTCCGCCATTTAAAGTGCACTCTATTGTATAGTAAAAATTCAATCCTGTATCTGGATCAATGTTCGGTCTGAAAGGAGTATATCTAGCAGAACATGCTGTGGTAAAACCTCTTTGTTTAGCTAGAGTTTCCGCTTTTCTCGCTAAGCCAGCGGCAGCGTATGGATTGACTCTCTCCGGACGACAAGGTCCGGTCATATTGCCAGCGTTACAAAGACTCCCCGGTCTATTCCATTCTGGATGACATTCTGTTGTGCTTTCATAACCAGTACATCCTGCTGGCGTATTTGGCAAAGAAGCATCTTCTGAATCAGAAACATATGGATCTCTATAATACCAAGAATCAGTGGTGGTAATAGACGAAGAAGAGCCACTACTCCCACCGCCAGAAAAAGAAGGATTTCTAGAGCCTCCTCCAGGAAGACCGCAAGTAGCGGTTCTACCACATCCAGCTGAACCTCCACTTGCTCCTGTCCGAGCAAGTTCGGTCGAAAAAGTCCCCCAACCAGGATTTCTTGTTATATAGTTAGAACCAAAAAACCTATTCCCATAATTAATGGTGCCTAGAAATTCTCCAGGACGAGTAAATCCAGGCCCTGTACCCACATACCCAACCAAACCCTGAGGCTCATGCCCTGAATCACCATTGACAGTACAACTAGGATAATACGCAGGTCTAATACCAGCAGATCCAGGGACCAAAGTTCCATCATTCATGGTAATAAATTCATTTCTTGCACCTACATCACAAGAAATATCATAACCGAGTGCCTGACCTTGAGTTACTGCTAAGGCATTACAACGCCTGACTGCCTCTACATCGTATATTATGTCACCAGTACAAGAAGTGCCAACTGAGGCAGGTGATCCTGAAGAACCAGGTGGAGGGGCAGTTGTTGTGTTTGGACACAGACTTGCATCGTTCACACAAGGACCATTGGGACCACATGAATCTAGTTGCACACCATTTATAACAGGACAAGAATATACTGCATCCACTACCCCTCCTCCCAAAAACATTCCAAAAATTATTTCCGCCACCACTATTAAAATTTTTATTTTTTTTAGATACATCTTTATAATCACAATATGAATAATAATTTGCATTTTTAAAACACCTATGATATTATACTCCTGTATGAGTCCTGTCGCAACAGGGCTTTTATTTTTAGAAAAATTTAATAAAACAAGCATGTTAGACCTAAAAACCTTTAAATCAGCCTTGGAACAACTAGAAGAGGAGAAAAAAATTCCAAAAGAAAAAATATTAGATGCCATCGAACAGGCCATGGCGGCCGCTTACAAAAAAGATTATGGCAAAAAAGGACAAATCATTCGAGCCAAATTCGACCTGGAAACCGGCAAGACGGATTTCTTCCAAGTGAAAATAGTCGTTGATGAGACTATCGCCATAATAGACGAAGAAGAAAAAGAGGAGGATGAACGAGTGCATTTCAACGGAGAGCATCACATCCTGTTAGAAGATGCAAAAAAAATAAAGAAGGGGGTAGAACTAAATGACGAAATAATTTTCCCCTTAGAGGGGAAGGAAGATTACGGAAGGATTGCCGCTCAGACTGCTAAGCAAGTCATCATCCAGAAGATCCGTGAAGCAGAACGAACTTCCATCATCGATGAGTATGGTACTAAAGAAGGAGAAATAATTTCCGGCGTAGTGCAGAAAGTGGAAAGAGGAAATGTTTATATTGACTTCAATCGGGCCACCGGAATATTGCCGGTGGAAGAACAAATCAGTGGAGAATTCTGGGAGAGGGGTCAACGCCTGCGAGCTTATCTTTATTCCGTAGAAGACACGCCAAGGGGTGTAAACTTGCGTCTTTCTCGGACACATCCCAAATTTATAGAAAAGCTCTTCGCTATGGAAGCTCCCGAAATTCAAAATGGAATTGTAGAAATCAAATCTACTGCAAGAGAAGCCGGAGCTCGTTCTAAAATAGCAGTCTCTTCCAACGATGAGCATATTGACGCAGTGGGTTCATGTGTTGGACAAAAAGGCACCCGAGTGAACACCATTACGCAAGAATTGTCTGGAGAAAAAATAGACATCATCCCCTGGTCTCCGGATCCGAAAATTTTCGTGACCAATTCCCTCTCTCCGGCCAAAGTTATTTCTATTGAAATGAACGAGAACGAACACAAGGCGACGGTAGAAGTAGACAACGCTCAACTTTCACTCGCTATCGGCAAAGGCGGACAAAATGTGCGCCTCGCCGCCAAATTGACTGGATGGAAAATAGACATCAAGGGCGACGGCTTGCCTCCCAAAGAAGAAAAAGTAGTGGGAGAAGAGATTCCAACGCCCGAGCCAATCGTTGCAGGTAAGGAAAAATAGTTTTATAATAAACCTATGGCTAATATAAATCACAAACCTTCGAAGTTTATGCTGAATCTTTTGCATGTTCTGCCTGCTTTTGTGGAAGGGAAAAATGATGTACTTAATGTAATTATAGAGAACAATACAGGATCACTCAATAAATATGAGATCATAACTGAATCCGGACAGCTCAAATTGGATCGTGTTGGATATTCGCCGATTGTTTATCCGTTTGCCTATGGAGCAATACCAATGACTTGGGACTTTGATAATGACCCCCTAGATATAGTTATAGCGAATGTTACAGAACAGTTTGTCCCTGGATCATTAGTTGAGATCAAAATAATTGGCATGATGAAGTTCGAAGATGATGGTGAGGTTGATGATAAAATAATTGGAGTAGTAAATGATGACAAAAGAAACAACCACATAAAAACCATAGATGATTTAGGTGAATACTTTAAAACTGAAACACAATACTTCTGGGAAAAATATAAAGAACTTAAAAAGCCAGGAACTGGTGTAACTAAAGGATTTTTTGACAAAGCTGAAGCGGTAAAAGTAATCAAGGAGTGCGAAGAAAGATATAAAACTATCTATCTAAAAAAGTTTGAATAGTGTATAATTAGTCTGGGTTAAGATTATTATAAATGTATGTATAAAATTATGAAAAAATATATTATTTTTGTTATGCTAGCGGGTCTGGTGTTGTCTTCCCCTCTGGCAAGAGCTGAAGATAGTGAAGATAGTGCTACTTTGAAATCTAGACGAGAAGATTTTAAAGTAGAGATGAAAACAAGGAGAGAGGATTTTGTAAGTAAAATGAAAACTGACAGAGAAGCTTTCATGGCAGAACTTAAAACCAGAAAAGAGGCATGGAAAACAACTAGATCAGAAATGAAACTTAAATTCTGCGAAAAGGTAAACGAAATAATTACAAAAAGATTCTCAACTGTTTTGACGCAACTAGAGAAATTCCAAACAAGAGTTGCTGATAAAATTGAAGAATTAAAAGATGCAGAGGAAGACACAACACTCGCAACAGCAGCCTTGAACCTTTCAAAATCAAAGCTGGCCGACGCTAAAGCAAAACTACTTGAAATTAAAGGCCTAGTTCCAGATAATTGCACAAAGATAACTCCTGAAATCTTCGCAAAAATAAAACTCGGCGCCAGAGAAGCAAAAGATTTATTGAAGGAATCGAGAGAAAGTCTCCATCAGGCAGTAGAAGAAATTAAAAATCTCAAAGATGATAATGAGAGTGAAGAAGGGGATGCTTTATAAACTTGATAATATTATAAATTTTAAAAACTAATAAAATGGAACCAGAACAAAAATCAAATGGAGCGCTAGTGGGTTTAGTGGTGATAATAATTATCTTAGTATTAGGTGGAGCATATCTTTGGAAAAATAGTATGAAAGAAAGAGCTAAATTAGAAAACACTAATATAACTTCTTCTAACACGGATGATTCGATAGACCTGAATGCGGAAATAGATAGTCTCGACCTAGAAAGTCTGGATAGCGAAATCTAGTGGATGAAAATAAATATAAAAAAACTACCGAAAAGTGAGGTAGAAATCGAGGGAGAATTGGGAGCTGATTTGTTTGAGGATTTTTTTACTCGAGCGTTAAAAAGATTAGGAGAAAATCTAAAAATAGATGGATTCAGAAAGGGTAAAATACCCGAACATATTCTGCTGGCTAAAATTCCAGAAATGACTATCTTGGAAGAGATGGCGCAGGTGGCGCTGAATGAGCATTATCCGAAAATTCTAGAAGCAGAAAAGATTGATGCCATAGGTCAACCAATGATTTCTATCACTAAATTGGCTCGCAAAAATCCATTGGGATTTAAAATCAAAACCGCTGAATTGGGAGAAATAAAACTTCCTGATTATAAAAATATCGCTAGAGAAATAAATTCCAAAGTTACTCCGGAAGAAAAAACGAGATTAAAAATCATTGAAAAAATAATAGAAGGAAGTGAGCTCGAAATACCGGAAATTTTGCTCGAAGTGGAATTGAATAAAATTATATATCGCATGGAGTCTGACATAACTGGAATGGGACTCAAGTTTGAGGATTATTTGAAACAGCTGAGTAAGACGAAAGAAGATTTGAAAAAAGACTTTAGGGTAGACGCCGAAAAAGGGGCCAAGCTGGCTCTAATTCTGAATGAAATAGCGAAAGTTGAAGCAATAGTGGCTGACGAAGAACAAGTGCTGAAAGAAGTAGCTCAAATATTGAAACAACATAAAAATGCTGATAGAGAGGGAGCTCGCATGCATGCCGAACAAGTCCTCACTAACGAAAAAATCTTTGTTTTTTTAGAAAATTGCTAATTTACAATCCAAAAATATCGAGGAACAGGGCCATGCGGACGAAGAGTCCATTCTCTGCTTGACGGAAATATGCCGCCCGGGGATCAGCGTCCATTTCTGTTTCAATTTCATTTAAGCGAGGAAGTGGGTGCAGAATAATTGCATTCTTTTTCATGTTTTTTAAATGTTCTTTTCGAAGAATAAACAAGCCTTTTACTTTTTCATAATCTGCCCTATTTGCAAACCTCTCTTTCTGCACCCGAGTCATGTACAGCACATCGACTAAAGACAAAACTTTTTCTAAGCTTTGCATCTCTTCAAAAGAAACTTGGTTCCTTTTTAATTCATTCATAAATTCTCGAGGCAAAGCTAATTTTTGAGGTGAAACAAAATAAAAAGTATTATTTTTATAAAGTCGAAGAAGTGGCAGGAGAGATCGAAGTGTTCTGCTATTTAATAAATCCCCTCCAAAAGCAATGTGCAAATTGCTAAGCCTGCCCTGCTCTTTTTTTATGGTAAAAACATCGAGCAATCCTTGCGTTGGGTGTTGATTGGCTCCATCGCCAGCATTAATCACGGGCTTCGTAGCCACTTGCGCCATTTTGTCTATCGCTCCGGCCAGAGGGTGACGAACAACAATAGCATCTGCATAACTGCAAAGAATTCTGGAAGTATCTTCGACACTCTCTCCTTTATACGAGGACGAGTTTGCTGCTGCATTTTCCGCAGAAATAACTTGCGCGCCAAGCTTCAGCGCCGCTGTTTCGAAAGATAATCGTGTACGAGTAGACGGTTCAAAAAAAATACAAGCGACAATTTTATCCTGAAGAAGTTTTTCTATCTTGCCGGATTTGCATTGTACTTCCATTATTTCCGCCCGAGCAAGAATTTTTTCTAGATCTTCTTTTTTAAATTGTAAAGCACTAAGTATGTGTTTCATATCAATGTAAATATTCTCTATAAGATTTAATTTCTAAATCTTTCATTCCATAGCGAGACAACGCCTTGATAAAGGCTCGAGCTAGGTGTAGATCCGTAAATAATGGAATTTGATTGTCCACGGCAGCCCGGCGAAGATGGAAGCCATCCGTGCCTCTCCTTTTTTCATCATGTTCGTTTACTTTGTTCGCTACACTTAAATTTACCACGAAGGCCACTTTTTTGCTCTCTATGATATTAAGGGCATTGGGTGTTGCTTCAAACGCCTTTCGCACAGTTTTGCATTTTATTTTATTATTTTTGAAAAATTCGGCAGTAGTGTCGGTCGCAAAAATTTTATAGCCGAGAGAAATAAGTGTGTTTGCTGTGTCTAAGAATTTTGCCTTATATAAATCTCCGCCCAAAGAAAGTAGCACAGCTTTATTTTTAAAATCAAATTGATTGGTGCTTAAAATAGATTTCAGTAACGCCTCATCGTAATCTCGTCCGAAACAAGCCGCTTCTCCGGTCGAAGACATTTCTATCCGTAAGACTGGATCAGCTCCAAGTAATCGAGCAAAGGAGAATTGGGGCGACTTTACCACCACCCCTTTCGGATATTTAAAGTGAAGCTTTTTAGCCCTACCGAAAAAACTATCCACCGCCACTTCGGGGAAATTAGCATCCATCGCTTTAGACAAAAGTGGAAAAGTGCGACTGGCACGCAAATTAACCTCAATCACGAAAGGTTTATTGTCTTTAACTAAAAATTGAATATTAAATGGTCCCGTTACGGCAAGCTCTTTCACAATTTTTTTAGTAATAGATCGCAGTTGAAATTCAGTCGAAGCATAAACTCGTTGAGTTGGATACACGATAGTCGCATCCCCTGAATGCACACCTGCATTTTCTATATGTTCGGAAATACCGTAAATCATTAATGCGCCATCTTGCGCCACGCCATCAAATTCAAGCTCTTTGGCATTCTCAATATATTTAGAAATTGTGACAGGATGAAGTGGCGAAAGCACGGCTGCCTTTTTTACAAAATTAAACAATTGTTCCCTGTTGTAACACACTCGCATCGCCGAACCAGAAAGCACATAAGAAGGACGCACTAAAACTGGGAATCCTTCAGCTTCAGTAAATTTCAGGGCTTGATTCATATTGGTAAAACTAATCCACTTCGGCTGGAGGATATTCAGCTGGTCGAGGAGCATAGAGAATTTATTTCTGTCTTCCGCCCGATCAATGTCCGATGCTTTCGTCCCTAGAATCTGGAAATTTTCTCCGGATAATTGTTTCGCCAGATTGTTTGGTTTTTGTCCCCCCACAGAAATTATCAACGGGGGTGCATTTTCAAATTCGGATATGTCAGCGACTGTTTCGAAAGACAAATTTTCAAAATACAAACGATCAGACATGTCATAATCCGTAGAAACAGTTTCGGGGTTACAATTAATGATGATGGATTTTTTCTTCTGTCGTTTCAAGGCCAGCGCCGTTGAAACACAAGACCAGTCGAATTCCACCGAAGAACCAATGTGATACGGTCCGCCACCTAAAACTATCACGGCATTCCTGCCTAGGGGAGCAACATCATGATGCGTTCCGTGATAGGTTAGATATAAATAATTAGTTTTCGCCGGAACTTCTCCCGCCAGAGTATCAATGGCGAAAACGGAAGGTAAAATTGCCATGTGTTTGCGCAATTGGCGAATTTGTATTTCAGTTTTGCCGCCCAAGTCTGCTATCTTTTTATCTGAAAAACCAGTCTGCTTCAGTAGGAGCATGGTTTCTTTATTTAATTTTTTATTCTTTTTAAATTGTTTTTTAAATTTTATTTCAATTTTTACAATATTTTCTATGCGATACAAAAACCACAAATCAATTCCAGTGAGTTTGTGAATTTGTTTCAAACTCATTCCATCTTTTAGGCCCGCTGCTAGAGCAAAGAGTCTTCGGGGCGTGGGAATAGTGAGGAATTTCAATACTTCTTTTTTATTTTGGAATCCATTATCTGTAACACTTTCAACTAAGCCAGACTGCATTCGCACTGCTTTCTGTAAAGCTTCTTCAAAACTTCTACCAATAGCCATGACTTCCCCTACTGATTTCATGGCGCTCCCGATATGCTCCACAGCGCCTACAAATTTCGCCAGATCCCATCTGGGAATTTTCACTACCACATAATCAAGCGCTGGCTCAAAGAAGCTCTGGGTAACTTTCGTAATTTTATTTTCTATTTCAAGTAAGGTCTGGCCAAGACCCAGCTTCGCCGCTACGAAAGCAAGCGGATAACCGGTCGCTTTCGAAGCAAGAGCGCTCGAGCGAGAAAGTCGCGCATTCACTTCAATGACAAAATAGTCGAGGGCTCCCTCTCCCTTCGGGAGAGGGCTGGGATGAGGGTTGAGTGCAAATTGCACATTACACTCTCCCACTATTTTCAAACTCTCTACAATCTTGATACTTGCTTCTCGCAAACCATGATATTCTTCATTGTTTAATGTTTGACTCGGCGCCACCACTATTGAATCACCCGTATGGATCCCTAGTGGATCTAGATTTTCCATATTGCAAACCGTCACGACATTCCCTTCTAAGTCCCGTACCACCTCGTACTCAATCTCTTTAAAATGATGCAAATATTTTTCAATCAAGACCTGAGGAGAAATAGCCAACGCTCCTTTGACGATCTCTTCTAGCTCTTTTGTGTTTTTGGCCACTCCAGATTTCTGTCCACCCAGCGCAAAAGCGACTCGAATCATCAAGGGGTACCCGATCTTTTCTGCTATTTTTTTTGCTTCTGTAAAACTTTTAGCACTCCCCGAAGGTGGAACAGGAATATTTATCTTTCTTAAGTGTTCGGCAAATTTTTCTCTATCTTCTGTCAACTCAATAGACAAAATTGGACTTCCTAAAACCTCTATCTTATATTTTTTGAAAATACCTTTCTGGTGGAGCGCCAAACCACAATTGAGCGCCGTTTGTCCACCAAAAGACAACATAATTCCATCCGGTCTTTCTTTCGCAATCACTTTTTCTACAAAATAATCATTCACTGGTAAAAAATAAACTTCGTCCGCCAATGCTTTAGAAGTTTGGAAAGTGGCAATGTTGGGATTGATTAAAATAACTTGAATTTTTTCTTCTTTCAGAGCCTTCATCGCCTGACTGCCAGAATAATCAAATTCCCCCGCCTCCCCGATCTTCAGTGCGCCAGAACCCAACACTAATATTTTTTTAAATTTATTTTTTACCATATATATTTGCTTTCTTCAAGAAAAAATCAAAAATCCAATCCGTATCAAGTGGCCCCGGAGAACTTTCTGGATGAAATTGCACCGACATCACCGGCAAACTTTTGTGCATAATACCTTCATTAGTATTGTCATTGGCATTATAAAACCATTCTTTAAAATCTCGAGGAATTTTCTTCACGGCAAATCCGTGATTCTGTGTTGTTAAATAACACTTTTTCGTTCCTCTCTCCACAACTGGCTGATTCTGACTGCGATGACCAAATTTAAGTTTATAAGTTGTGCCACCTAGAGCGAGCGCCAGAAGTTGGTTGCCGAGACAAATCCCCAATAGGGGAATTTTCTTTTCCATAATTTTTTTAATATTCTGAATGGTCATTTTTGCTTTTTGCGGATCTCCGGGGCCATTAGAAATAACCACCGCATCTACCGTAAATTTTAATTTTGTTATATCAGTATTCCAGGGCACTATTATTACTTTTAAATTTCTTGCTACTAATCTATGCACAATATTTTGTTTCACCCCGCAATCTATTAATACAATGGTTTTTACCCCCTCCTTTCTCCTCCCCCTACTATAGGGGGAGACTGGGTAGGGGTATATTTCATAAATCTTTTTCGTCGAAACTTCTGCAACTAAATTTCTTTTGTTTGGATCTTCAAATTTAATTGCTCTTTTCCCAATCTGAATTTTCCCCAACATCACCCCTTCATTTCTTAATTTTTGGGTTAACAGCCTGGTGTCTTTAATCTCCAGCGCTGGTATTTTTTCTTTTTTCAGCCATTCTCCTAGCTTCATTTGCATAGCAAAATGCGAGGGTGTGTCAATATAATCACAAACTATCAATCCAGAAACTTGAACTTTGTCAGATTCCCAAAATTTTTTCTCCGGTACACCATAATTTCCTATGATGGGATAAGTTAAAACTAAAATTTGTCCGGCAAAGGACGGATCTGTTAAAGCTTCGGGATAACCCACCATACCGGTTGCAAAAACAACTTCGCCGGAGATGGATTGCATAGCGCCGAAACTTTTTCCAAAAAATTTGGTGCCATCTTTCAGTATTAGCTTGGCTAAATTTTTTTCTTGTTTTTTATTTAGCATAAGGTTTTCCTTTTATTATTGTCATCACGACACTGCCGGGGAAAGTAATTCCTTCAAAGGGCGACCAGCCACATTTCGTTTTCAATTTTTCCCGCCTCACTATCGTAGGCTTATTCAAATCAAGAACAGTGAGTGAGCCCACGAAGCCTTCTTTGATTTCCCCATATTTATTTTCTGAGAATTGATTTATAAAATTCCCCGGATTAGAACTACAAACTCTGGCAACAATTTGAGGAGTAAATTTTCGCTCTTTCATCAGCCAAGTTGCGAAAAGACCGTAAGTATCAAGTTGAGGCGTGCCAGAAGTCCCCTTTAGTTTTTCTTCTTTAGTGTGTGGAGCATGATCAGTGGCGATAAAGTCTATGATGCCCTCACGCAAGGCTTCTATTAAATAATCCCTGTCGTCTTTACTCCGGAGGGGTGGATTCATTTGCATCCAATTTTGATTTTTCTCTGTTAATATTTCTTCATCAAAATACAAATGATGCGGAGAAACTTCAGCGACAACATTCACTTTTTGCCTTTTTGCATTTTTTATTTTCTCTATTCCTTCTTTCGTAGAGCAATGGCAGATTTTCCCTTGCAAACCATATTTTTCAATCATCAAGAGAGCAAAGTCAATGGCTTGAGTCTCTGCTTCTTTCGGTCGACGATGGTTGTGAGTTTTTTCATTTTTATTTTCTTCTAGAATTTTCGGATCTTCGCAGTGAAAACTCACATTTTGTCCTTGATATTTTGCTATGATTTTTTCGAGGTCAGCATAATTTGTAAAAAATAAATTACCGACAGAATGCCCCATATAAACTTTATAAGGAACTCGGATAGAGAGAGGTCCTGTCTCCGGCCCAAGACCAGCATAAAGTACAACTTCCACAATTGATTTTTTGGTTAATTCTTTTTTCTCTCTATAACTTTGGTCATCTATGGGAGGCACAGGATTATTAGGCATTTCCATAAAGGCGACTACTCCACCATTTACCGCCGCCTCACCCGCTGTTTCAAAATCTTCTTTATAGTCTTGACTGTGATCCGTGCACTCCCTCGCATGGACATGTAGATCCACAAAACCAGGAAAAATTATTTCGTCTCTAAAAATAAAATCGGCTACTCCAGTCGGAGAGCCGATTTTATTTATTGTTCCGTTTCGATCAATCTCTATTCGTCCACGGAAAACTTTATCAATATTTGCAATATTTCCTTCTATTGCGAGCATGGTTGTATGAATAATATTATTTTACACATTAGGTAGAATGGTAACACAACTTGAAAAAGTTCGCAATTCATATATAATGTACCCATGTTAATTCCAACCGTTATAGAAAAGAGTCAATTTGGCGAAAGGGCTTATGATATTTATTCACGACTTTTGCGAGAACGAATCGTGTTCTTAGGGGGACCCATTGACGACCATACAGCCAACATTATCATTGCTCAATTACTTTTCCTCGAATCCGAAGATGCCAAGAAAGACATCTATCTTTATATCAATTCGCCCGGCGGATCAGTCACTTCCACCATGGCCATCGTGGATACGATGAATCATGTTCGTCCGGATATTTCTACTTTTTGTGTGGGTCTAGCCGCCTCCGGTGGAGCGATTATTTTATCTGCGGGCAAAAAAGGCAAACGTTTCATCTTGCCGAACGCTGAAGTCATGATTCATCAGCCCCTCGGTGGAGTAGAAGGTCAAGCGACAGATATTGCTATCACCGCCAAACATATTTTGAAAACCAGAGATAATCTAAATAAATTACTGGCAAAAAATACGGGCAAGTCTCTAGCCCAAGTAGAAAAAGATGTGGAGCGAGATTTTTTCATGGACGCCGAGGAAGCGAAAAAGTATGGCATCATCGACGAAATAGTGACCAAATCCAAAGCTTCAGAAAAAAAGTCTAACAGCTAGACATTTTATTCTTTGTTTGTTATACTAATTAAGTTGAAATTTAAAAATTTATTTTACTTGGTTTAGAGGAATATCCAATATATTATGAAGTTTTCAAAAGAAGGTACAAGGGGAATAGTTGAAATCTTGAAGGAATAAAACCCTGCCCGCAATGCTTTCAGCATAGCTGATGCAGGCGGGCGCAAATATAGTGGCATGTTCTTGTAAGCTAAAATAAGCTTATGAGTATAACATTAATTACAATTCTACTCAGCGCCGGGGCGCTTCTTTTGGGTGTGGTAGTAGGATATTATCTGCGAGTAATTATCGCCCTCGGGAAAAGAAGGTCTATCGAAATTGACATCAAACAAATGATGGTCGGCGCCAAAGAAGAAGCGCAAAAGATTACCGAGGAAGCTAAGAAGACTTCAGAATTTAAATTAACCGAATTAAAAGAGGAAGAAAAAAAGAAAGAACAGGAATTTAGAGAAAGGGATTTGAGGTTGGTCAAAAAAGATGAATTCCTAGATGCCAGACAAGTTGAAATGAACAAAGAAGTGGAAGGAATTAAAATTAAAGTAGAAGAAATAAAAAAAATCCAAGAAAAAGTTTCCAAGATAGAAGAAGAGAAAAAAATAGAGCTAGAAAGAGTATCCCGATTAACGGAAGGAGAAGCAAAAGAAGAGCTTCTGCGAGATATTGAGAAAAAATATGAGGAAGACATCTTGATCAAAATCCAAAAACTGGAAAATAGTAACGAGGAGAAGCTAGACAGGAGAGCCAAAGACATTTTGGCGACCAGCATTCAACGGCTCGCTTCAAGCACTGCTTCTGAACTCATGACAACCGTGGTTTCTATTCCCAACAATGAAATAAAAGGAAAAATAATAGGAAAGGAGGGAAGAAATATCCGAGCTTTTGAAAGAGCTTCTGGAGTAGAGCTTATTGTGGATGATACTCCCGGCTCCATAGTTATTTCTTCCTTTGATCCGATCAGAAGACAAGTCGCTCGGCTAGCCCTAGAAAATTTAATCTTGGACGGAAGAATTCAACCGGCCAAGATAGAAGAATTGGTAGAAAAAGCCAAAGAAGAAATAAATAAAATAATCAAAGAAAAAGGCGAGCAAGCGGTTTATGAATGTGGAATCTTCAACTTTGATCCACGGATTGTGGCTATTATCGGACGACTTTATTTTCGTACCAGTTATGGACAAAATGTTCTTCAGCATTCTATCGAAATGGCGCACATCGCCGGCATGTTGGCAGAAGAACTTGGCGCAGATGTAGCGATAGCCAAGGCCGGCGCCTTGGTGCACGACATCGGTAAAGCTCTCGACCACGAAGTGCAAGGCACGCATATTGAAATAGGTATTAGAATTTTACAAAAGTTCGGCGCTGATGAACGGATCATCACGGCCATGAAAAGCCATCACGAAGACTATCCGTACGAAACAATTGAATCTATTATTGTTCAAACTGCCGATAGCATTTCGGGTGGCAGACCAGGCGCCCGTCGAGATTCAGTAGAGAATTATTTAAAGAGACTTCAAGAACTCGAAGCGTTGGTCAACGCCTTCCCGGCAGTCGAGAAATCCTACGCCCTGCAAGCCGGCCGAGAAATTCGTATTTTCGTTACCCCAGAAAAAATTTCTGACGCTGAAGCCAAACTCATGGCTCGGGATATTGCCATAAAAATAGAACAAGAACTCAAATATCCGGGAGAAATTAAGGTGACCATGATCAGAGAAACGAGGATTATTGAGTATGCAAGATAAAAAATCAAACTTTCTTGAGTCTCAACCCATTAATAAATTCATAAGCCGGACCAGCAACAAACCCCCAGGCAAAACCCCACATTGGTTCCTCAATTGGCACCCCAAGTATCAGAATTCCTGAAACATTCTTTAGAAGCCACCAATTGTGAATAATACCACTAAATACATTATTAAAAAATAATAAATAAAAGAAAAACATTAATCCTCCCATCAGTAACCCACTAAAAAATGCATGCTTGAGAAGGTCGTGACGGAAAATAAGAATGACTACACCAAAAAGCAGCATTATAGCAATAGAAACATACATAGAATTAAAGCCCAAAATCATACTGCCAATGAACAACATTATAACTGCGACAAAAGAGAAACCAAACATCCAGTAAGAATGGTTTTGAAGATGTCGTTTGGAATATTTAATCCCAAAAATTTCTTCATAAATGACAATCGCTATGCCACCTACCAAAAAACACCAGATTAAATCTTCTACTCCCGCCAGACCAAACATCATACCAAATGCATAATCTGGTTGCCAGTAATCACGAAAATAAAAATACTGCGTAAAACCAAATGGCATAACGAGTAACGACATGATCAGCATTTCTTTCCGTAAATCACGACGAAGTAAATAAAGTATCAACCAAATTACAAAAAATCCTAGATCAGCAACAAAATATGCGTATTGAAAATCATGAAACATTACTCTTTTATTGTACCAAATAAAAACAAATTTAAAAATTTCTCTATGCTTCGAGTAGATCCACCAAGTCCACCAATCCACCAAGGTGAAACCTTGATATATCAAGGTTTCACCTTGGGCTATGAGGTTAATAAAAAAGGCCCAGGAGAACATGTTCTCCTGGGCTTGCCCTTCCGATAAAGAGCTAACGGTGAAATTGTTTTTTAAGACGGATCACCATTCCGCCTTTCCCTTGAATGCCTATCTCTAGGCTTTCAAGAGGCCTGGAGTTCGGGGTCCACGTCACCCCGAACTCTGGCCGATGTTGCCACCGGCCGGGAATTTCAGTGGCGCCCCAACCGCCACCGATCTTCCAGCCCGAGCGAACTAGAAAGTCCACCCGAGCTTTTTCTCCCACAAACCACTGGGCATCTCCGTGCCCTAGCGGGATGTAGGGGAAGAAAATCCCCTCGAACTGCACTCGTCGTGTGAGTGCAACCTCCAACCGTGTTACGGGCTGGAGAAATTTCGCCCGCTCGCCTGTCGACGAGCGGGCGTAAGAAAAGAGAACCTCCTCCGTAATGGAGAACCCCCCTTTCTTCTTTATTTCTCGGCCACCCCCCACGGTGGCTTCGAACTCTTTCTCGGGGTGAGCATTGGGGTGCTCACCCAAGACGACATACTCCCGCGCCACGACTCGCGGGAACCATTTTCCTTCTCCTCGACGCCATGTGACATCGAGGATCCCGTAGGTGTCGCCCCCACGGAATGTGCCGAACAAAAGTTCGGCGGAAATCTTTTTTTCGCCGTCCTCTGCGAGAACAGCGGGAGTCAAGAAAAAGAAAAACCCGACTCCACAAGGTAAGAGGAACCTTTTCATTCCCCCTCCTTCTTGTGAATTTTAAAAAACTAGTTCAAAACTAATTTACCAAACTAGCTATAAATAGCAAGCTTTTCAAACCCCAAGGTGAAACCTTGATATATCAAGGTTTCACCTTGCTTTTGAGATGTGAAATGTGTTATATTTTAAAAATGCAAAGAAAAACTCCCTTTGAAATTGATGAAATTTATCATGTATATAATCGTGGAGTAGAAAAAAGAATCCTTTTTCAAAACCATTATGAATATAAAAGATTCATGGCTTTACTCTATGTCTCAAACAGCACCAAACAAATACATTTAAGTAACGACCTGCATAATAATATAGATGAAATATTCCAGAAGGATCGAGAAGAGCAATTGATTGCTATTGGAGCATATTGTTTAATGCCAAACCATTTCCATCTACTACTTACCCCACTTGTGGATGGTGGCATATCAAAATTTATGCAAAAACTTCAAACTGGATATTCTATGTATTTCAATAAAAAACATTCTAGGGTCGGAGCTCTTTTCCAAGGGGTTTTTAAGTCAAAACATATTAATAAAAACGAATATTTGATGCATATTTATTCATACATTCACCTTAATCCTGCAAAATTAAAGAATAAAGAGTGGAAAATACAACCAAAAGGTTTTATAAGTGAATTAAAAGAATTTATTTCGGAATATCCTTATTCTAGCCTGCAGGAATACAATTCAAGTAATTATAAGATATTAAACCCTAAACCATTTCCAATAAACAAAAAAGATGTCTGTAATTACAGCCAAATGATCGATGATTATACTGAAGCATTCGTGCCACCAGAAAATAATTCGAAAAAAAATAAGTACACCAAACATAAATATGGGCTTGCCTTAAAAAACCCTTGATATATAATGAAGGGGTAGTAATTATAAGGGTAAATTGTCCACGCTATGGCGTGACAGGGTCGAAAATTACAAATTTTGTCTAAAAAATATATGAATAAACAAGCATTAGCTGACTGGGTCCATGGAAAGCTCGGCGGCACAAAGGTCCAAGCTGAAGAAATCGTAGACGGATTGTTTGGAGCGATCATCGACACTTTGAAAAAGGGTGGAGAAGTTTCAATCGCCGGCTTCGGAATTTTTTCCGTAAAGCAAAGAGCTGCTCGCATGGCTCGCAATCCAAAGACTGGAGAACAAGTCAAAGTAGCTGCAAAGAAAGTTCCAAAATTCCGAGCTGCAAAAGCTTTGAAGGACGCAGTCGCATAATTTTATCTCGAGATAAAAAATAAAAAATCCCCAATAAGGGGATTTTTTATTTTTTATTTTTTATTTTTTATTTTTTATTTTTTATTTTTTATTTTT
>JBBUEH010000015.1:0-32730 GCA_038078255.1 Patescibacteria group bacterium | reverse complement strand
ATGGTGTGGCTGGGGTGGAACCTCAATCCGAGACGAATTGGCGTTATGCCGATGAGGCGAAAGTTCCACGAATTTGTTTCGTAAATAAATTAGATCGCACCGGCGCTTCTTTTGAACATTCGTATGCAACTATTTTAGACAGACTCAGCAAGAAAGCAGTGCGAGCGCAGATCCCTATTGGTTTGGAAGAAAAGTTCGAAGGAGTCATCGACCTCTTACGGATGAAGGCCTATTATTTTGAAGGTGAGATGGGTAATCAAGTTTTAGAAAAAGAAATTCCTGAAAATTTGGTGGCTGAGGCGAAAAAATATCACAGCGCACTGGTGGAAAAAATAGTGGAGACCGATGATGTCATGATGACAGAATATTTAGAAGGCATGATTCCCGATATTGATGTTTTAAAAAAGACTCTCCGTAAAGCCGTGATTGCCAATGAAATTTTTCCAGTCTTCGCCGGAAGCGCGCTCAAGAACAAGGGTGTTCAGCTAGTGCTTGATGCGGTGGTGGATTATTTACCATCACCACTTGATATTCCTGCGATTCCTGGCATTGATCCAAATACAGAAGAACCAATTGTCAGGCATGCTTCAGACGCAGAGCCTTTTGCGGCGTTGGCTTTCAAGGTGGCGACTGATCCATTCGTCGGGCAGATTATTTTCTTTCGTGTTTATTCAGGGACTCTTTCGGCTGGGAGTTATATTTATAATCCTCGCACTCGCAACAAAGAACGGATTGGAAGAATTTTAAGAATGCATGCGAACGATCGGGAAGAAGTGAAACAAGTTTTTGCTGGAGAAATAGCGGCGGCCGTCGGACTGAAAGACACGATTACTTCCGATACTCTTTGCGCAGAAGACAAAGCAATTATTCTGGATAGAATTGTTTTTCCAGAACCTGTCATCAGTCTTCGTATTGAGCCTAAAACAAAAGCCGACCAAGAAAAAATGGGCATGGCCCTGAATCGTTTGGCTCAAGAAGATCCTACTTTTAAAGTTTCGACTGATCAAGAAACAGGAGAGACCATCATCGCTGGCATGGGAGAATTACATTTGGAAATTATTGTAGATCGCATGAAACGAGAATTTACAGTGGGAGCAAATGTGGGCAAGCCGCAAGTAGCGTATCGAGAGACAATCAACGGCACGGCTGAAGCGGAAGGAAAATATATTAAACAGTCAGGAGGAAGAGGAAATTACGGGCATGTGAGAATTAAGGTCAAGCCGATGGAAGTTTTGACTAAAGAAGAATTAGAAGATTTACCGAAAAATACCAAGAGGTCGCCGGGTTTTGAATTTATCAATACCATCAGGGGAGGAGTTATTCCCCAGGAATATATTGCGCCTTGTGAAAAAGGATTTAAAGAAGGACTCGACAGAGGAATTTTGGCTGGATTTAAAATGGTCAATGTCTCAGTGGAACTTTGGGATGGTTCATATCATGAAGTTGACTCTAATGAAATGGCTTTCAAGATTGCTTCTTCTATGGCAGTGCAAGAAGCATGTCGTCGGGCGAACCCGGTTATTTTAGAACCGATGATGAAGGTGGAAGTGGTTACTCCAGATAAATTCATGGGAGATGTGACAGGAAATCTTTCTTCTAAACGAGCGTTGATAGAAGGAATGGAAGACAGAGGAATGAATAAAGTTATCAAAGCCATCGTGCCTCTTTCCGAAATGTTTGGCTACATGACCGGACTCCGCTCCATGACCGAAGGCCGCGCATCATTCACTATGGAATTTTTCCGTTACGATATTGTGCCAAATAATGTGGCTGAGACTATCATCGCTGCGAGAAAATAGTATAATCTAAGAATGCTTACTCCATTCTACGATCCGGAAAAATCTTACGAGGAAAATTTTAAAGATGGACCCTTCGGGGCTTTTGCTGATGGAAAGGTGATAGAAAATAGGGGCGGAGGCGACGCCTCCGCCCCTATTTCTCTTGAGCCTCAGTTTGACTTTCTGGGTTTTAAAGTCAACTCTCTTTTTGGCATTCCAGCCGGGCCACTCATTAATGGGAATTTTGTACGGGCGGCACTAGATCAAGGTTTCGACATTGTAACTTATAAAACAGTTCGGAGCGCAAAGTACCCTTGCCACCCCTGGCCGAATGTTTTGTCGGTGAAGATTGATGGAGATTTGACTTTAGAAAAAGCAAAAGGAAAATTGATGGCGGATAAAAATTATCATGAACCCCTTTCCATCACCAATTCTTTCGGGGTGCCATCATTTGATCCAGAATTTTGGCAAAAAGATTTATCTACAGTAGTGAAGTATGCTCGTCCGGGGCAGATAGTTATTGGGAGTTTTCAAGGTACAAAGAAGTCTGGCCAGAATACGGAAGAATATATAAATGATTATCGAGTAACAGCGAAAATGCTCAAAGATACTGGCGTGAAAGTAGTTGAAGTAAATTTAAGTTGTCCGAATGAAGGCACGAATAATTTACTTTGTTACGACATAGAACGAAGTGCGAAAGTCGCAAAAGTGATTAAAGAAGTTATTGGAGATACGCCACTTATTATAAAAATTGCTTATTTTAAAAATGATAGTGAATTGCACAATTTTGTAAAAAAAATTGGGAAGATTGTTCAAGGTATTTCTGCTATCAATACAATTTCTGCAGAAATTGTGGATGAAAATGGCCAGCAAGCCCTCCCGGGCGAAGGCAGGCTCCGAAGCGGGGTGTGTGGACATGCCATAAAATGGGCTGGGCTGGACATGATCAAGCGATTAAAAAAGCTTCGTGAGGAGTTAGGCTTCTCATATTCTATTATTGGAGTCGGAGGAGTGATGAATGCGGATGATTTTTTTGAATATCGCCAAGCCGGCGCAGATGCAGTCATGTCGGCCACCGGGGCAATGTGGAATCCCTATCTTGCGCAAGAGATTAAAGAAAGGTTAGAATAAATTTATGGATGAAGTTATTGAAATACTAAATAAATTAGGTGCAATAATATATAACAGTCATTTCGTTGGAACTAAAGGTGTACATTTTGATACATATATGAATAAAGATGTTTTATATCCACACACAAAGGAAACTTCTCGTATCTGTGAACTTTTTGCAGAGAGATATAAAGACAAAAACATAGAAGTTGTAGTTGGTCCGGCACTTGGAGGGATCATATTGTCTCAATGGGTTACATATCATTTAAATAAAATGGGTAGTAGTGCCATCTCTGTTTTCACAGAAAAAGATAAAGATGAGCAGTTTTTTTCTAGGGGGTATGACAAACTTATAGACGGAAAACAAATTCTTATAGTTGAAGACAATATTTCTACTGGCGGCTCAATTAAAAAAGTTATTAAAGCAGTCCAGGATGCAGGAGGAAATATTATAGGCGTTTGCGCTATGGTGAATAGAAACCCCGATGTTAATTCTAATACTCTAGGGGTTTCATTTGAGTCCCTAAGCGAATTTTTTGTTCCACTTTATTCTGCAACAGATTGCCCATTATGCAAGCAAGGTGTGTCGATAAATACAACTCTCGGTCACGGAAAGAAATTTTTAGAAGAACAGGAAAATAAAAAATGAAAAAGATGATTCTTGCGTTGGATGAAATAGAAAATATTGATGATGTAATTAAACTTGTGAAAGAGGTGGGTCCGCTCGTATATGCAGTAAAAATTCATAATTTATATGACAAGTTTGGTCCTGACATTGTTCGTGTTTTAAAAGAAGCGGGCGCAGAAAAAGTGTGGGTAGATTTCAAATTGTACGATATTCCCAATACGGGCAAACTTCGCGCAGAAAACATTTCGGCTGATATCTTGAGTGTTCATGCTTCGGGGGGAGTAAAGATGATGAAAGAAGCATGTTTTTCCGGGAAAGAAATTTTTGCAGTTACCATACTAACTTCCTTTGATTCTTTTGAAGTGAAACAAATATATAACAGAGAAGTGAAGGATGTTGTTTTGGTTTTGGCCAAACTGGCTAAAGATGCTGGAGTTGCAGGTATTGTCTGTTCGTCTCAAGATCTTAAAATGCTCAAAAGTCACCTCGAACTTGCTGATTTGAAGTTTATCGTTCCGGGAATTCGTTCAGTGGGGGTTGATTTGGATGACCAAAATAGAGTGAGCACTCCAAAGATAGCTATCCAAGATGGAGCTGATTATTTAGTGATTGGTAGACAAATAACTAAGTCCGATAATCCATTGGCCGAATTTTTAAAGATCCAAAAGGAGATTGAGTGATTCCCACATAGAAGCCCCAAAGATCTGGGTTGACAATGTTTTTTAATTTGTTAGTATATCAATAACTGCACTTTTGCAGTTTTTATTATGGTTGTTTAATATCGCCCGTTTCGGGCGAACAAATTAGTAGTCAAGCCCCAGTGACTGGTTCTCGTACACTGAGTTTTGATTGTTAATCCGAATAAAATTATGGCAGAAGAATTTAAGAGAGACAAGCCCCATGTAAATGTGGGCACCATCGGTCATGTGGACCATGGGAAGACAACCCTAACCGCAGCAATTTTACATGTTTTAAATTTAGCCGGCAAGACGGTTCGACTTCGAGATGTGAGTCAGATCGACAATGCTCCTGAAGAAAAGGCTCGAGGGATAACTATTAACATTTCTCACAATGAGTATGCGACAGACGCTCGTCACTATGCGCACATTGATGCTCCAGGACACGCTGACTATATTAAAAACATGATTACAGGTGCCGCTCAAATGGACGGCGCTATCCTCGTGGTGGCGGCCACTGACGGCGCAATGCCTCAGACTCGGGAACATGTTCTCCTTGCCAAGCAAGTGGGCGTGCCGAAAATAATTGTCTTCTTGAACAAGTGCGATATGGTTGATGATAAAGACATGATAGATCTTGTAGAAGAAGAAATTCGAGAACTTCTAACAAAACAAGGCTTTGACGGTATTGGCGCTCCAGTGATTCGTGGTTCTGCCCTAAAAGGTCTTGAGGCGAAGTCCGTGGATGATGAATGGGCAAAGAAAATCCTAGAACTGACTGATGCTCTGGATACTTATATTCCAATTCCAGAAAGAGATATTTCTAAACCTTTTCTCATGCCAGTGGAAGATATTTTCTCCATCGAAGGCCGAGGAACGGTTGTGACTGGGAAAATTGAAAGAGGCATAGTAAAAGTTGGTGAAGATGTTGAAATTGTCGGGATTAAGCCTACGCAAAAATCTACAGTGACTGGGATTGAAATGTTTAATAAAAATCTTCAGGAAGGGATGGCGGGAGACAACGCTGGAATTCTTCTTCGAGGTTTGAAAAAAGAAGACATTACTCGTGGACAGGTTCTAGGCAAGCCAGGCACAGTAACTCCTCACGACAACTTTTCAGCTGAAATATATGTTTTAAAGAAAGAAGAAGGCGGACGGCATACTCCATTCTTCAAAGGTTACAAGCCTCAGTTTTATATCCGAACGACGGATGTGACTGGAGATGTGACTTTAGCTGAAGGAACAGAAATGGTGATGCCCGGAGATACCGTCAAGATTACAGTTAAATTAGTAACTCCAGTGGCGCTAGAAGAGGCGCAGAGATTCGCTATTCGTGAAGGAGGCAAAACTGTCGGCGCAGGAGTGGTGACAAAGATTCTTGGGTAAATGACTTTGGGTTTAATTGTTCATTAAAAATAAATTTTATGGTAACTAAAGAAGTAACAATCAAAAAACCAAGAGCGGTAAAAACTTTAGTATCTAAAATTACTAAAATACCCAAATCAAAACTTACAAACACTTCTCTCAAAAAAGAAAAATCTGAGGGAACAGACAGCAAAGTGGTGCTTCGCATCCGAGTACGAGCGTATGAAAGTAAAATTCTCGACAGCTCCGTGAAACAAATTATGGACACGGCTATCCGTTATGATGCGACGATCGTCGGACCGGTGCCCTTGCCCACAGAAATAAAAAAATATACAGTCAATCGTTCTCCGTTTATTTATAAAAATACTCGAGAACAATTCGAGATTCGAGTGCATAAAAGATTGATTGATATCATAAACCCAAATGCAAAGACCATCGAGGCCTTGACTAATTTGTCGCTTCCTTCCGGAGTAGATATTGATGTGAAAATGTTGTAGAAAATAAAGAGCGAAGCGATTATATTTTCAAAATCCCGCCGTAGGCGGGGCTGTAAACAAAAAAATGAAATTTATTTTAGGCACAAAAGAAAATATGACAGAATATTTTTCTCCAGAAGGGATCGTTGTTCCCGTTACCATTCTTTCTGCTGGGCCGGTGGTAGTGACTAGAGTTTTTGGAAAAGAAAAAGATGGTTATGACTCTGTGCAAGTTGGCTTCGGAGTACAAAAAAAGGAAAGAATTAGCAAGAGTAGAGCTGGCGCCATGAAAGGCGGATTTTATAAAACTCTCAAAGAATTCAGACTGAAACCCACGGACAAAGTAGTAGTCAAAGAGGGCGACAAGATTGATGTTTCAATTTTTGCTCCCGGAGATTCCATCCAAGTTTCGAGCGTGTCGAAGGGTAAGGGTTTCCAAGGGGTGGTCAAACGACACGGATTCTCTGGTGGCCCACGCACTCACGGACAGAAACATTCAGAAAGAGAGCCGGGAAGTATCGGAGGAGGACTTCGCACGCATGTTCCGAAAGGAATGAGAATGGCAGGCAGAATGGGCAGTGATCGGATTACTCAAAAGAATTTAAAAGTTGTTTTTGTCGATCCAGAAAATAATATGATGCTTATCAAGGGAGCAGTCGCAGGCAAACGAGGAACTTTAGTTGAAATAATTTCCAGATAAAAAGAAATAATTTATGTTAGAAGCAAAAATTTACAATCAAAAAGGCGCCAGTGCAGGAACGATCAATCTTCCAGAGAAAGTTTTTGTCGCTAAGTGGAGAAGTGATCTCGTGCATCAAGTGGTGGAGGGTATGCGGAGCAATAAACGAGCAGGTACAGCGGACACTAAGGATCGAGGTGAAGTGCGAGGTGGGGGTAAAAAGCCTTGGAAACAAAAGGGAACTGGGCGAGCTCGACATGGATCCTCAAGGAGTCCTATTTGGGTGGGTGGAGGGGTGACCCATGGCCCACTGTCCGCTAAAAATTACAAGAGAAAAATTTCCAAGAAAATGCGTGCCCAAGCATTGTTTTCTGTTCTGTCTAAAAAATTAAAAGAGAATGAAATACTTTTTGTCGATTCACTTGATCTATCAAAAATAAGTACAAAGGCAGGGGTTGGTGTAGTGGATAATTTAGTAAAAGCAGGAAATTTCAAAAATATTCAAAAGTCTTTTGCAAAAAAACCGAAAATTTTAATGGCGCTCTATGAACGAAACGAAAAAGCAGAAAAGAGTTTTAGAAATATTCCAATTTTAGAGATGGTATTTTTGAAAAATCTAAATCCGTTAGCCGTTTTAAATTATAAATACTTAATAATCGAAAAGCCCACCGAGAGTGTGAAGTTCTTAGAATCTAGAAACTAGAAACTAGCTATAAAAAATAACATGAAAACAATTATTAAAAATCCAAGAATTACCGAAAAGGCGTCCAATGCGCAAGAGCAAAATGTTTATACATTTGATGTTTTTTCATCCGCTAATAAAATTGAGATCAAGAAAGCTATTTTTACCCTCTACAAGGTGCATCCAGTAAAAGTAAATGTTCTCAGTATCCCAAGAAAAACCACTATGCTGAAGGGTAGGGTAGGAGTAAAGGGCGGAGGTCGGAAAGCGGTTGTTTATTTAAAAAAGGGCGATAAAATAGAATTTATTTAAATGAAAACATACAAACCAACAACTAAATCCCGCCGACAGATGACGAACATCGACTATCGCAAGGTCTTGACCAAGACTACGCCAGAGAAGTCTCTAACTTATGGATTCCGTCGGGCTGTGGGACGGAATAGTCAAGGACGAATCACGATGAGACATAAGGGCGCAGGGCACAAGCGTCTCTATCGGGTTGTAGACTTTTTATACAACAAAAAGGATATACCGGCGAAAATAAAATCTGTTGAATACGACCCGAATCGTTCCGCCTTCATTGGATTGGCTGTCTACAAAGACGGAGAGAAGAGGTATGTAGTCTTGCCCCAGTCTGTCAAGCCGGGGGATTCTTTTGTAGTTTCAGTCAAGGCTCCATTGACAGCTGGTAACAGGCTACCACTGAAAGAAATTCCAGTGGGGGCTTTTGTTTATAATATTGAAATCAAGCCAAGTGGAGGCGCCAAAATAGGCCGTTCGGCAGGAATCTTTGCGCAAGTAGTGGCCAATGCAGATGGATATACAAATATAAAAATGCCTTCGACGGAAATTAGAAAAATTAATGAAAACTGCTGGGCGTCTATCGGAACTGTTTCGAACGAAGAACATCATTTAGAAAATTATGGCAAGGCAGGCAGGAGTCGCTGGAAAGGAATCCGTCCGACAGTGCGAGGGACTGCCATGAATCCTGTAGATCATCCATACGGAGGTGGAGAAGGCAGACAGGGCAGAGGAACCAAAAGACCGAAGACCATGTGGGGCAAAGTTACAGGGGGAAGAAAGACCCGTGGTCCAAAGAAATACTCAAATGTTTTTATTGTTTCGAGGAGAAAGACGGGGAAGAATAAATAAAACAAAATCCCCCGAAAGGGGGATTTTGTTTTGCACACTCAAAACTTGCTTTATATATATATTTCTTTTAAGCTTCCAAATGGAAAGGAGGTCTTTGAATTTTGTCTAGAAAAAATTTCAAAGATCTCCCCCGCTGGGTTCAGCGGGGGATTAGGGGGGTCGAAAGACCTCCTGCCTGTACCTTGCCCCGTCGGGGCAAGAGGAGAGGGGGTAAAAAAAACTAACCCCCTAAAACCCTCCCAAAGAGGAGGGAAAAAAGAAGGAAAAAAACAATAATATCCGCATCCAACGGGCCCTGGGAACATTGTTTCTCGGGGCCGCCATTTTTCTACCCAAATTTTATTTGCTTTAAATTTTTTCAAATTTGACATTTTACACTTATTTGTTAGTATGAAACCAAGCTCGTCAGGAGCTTTTTGTTTATGACCCGATCAATCAAAAAAGGCATATACGTGGATGAAAAATTGCTCAAAAAAATTGAGGGCAAAAATCCGCTTCAGACTCCCATGATCAAGACTTGGAGTAGGGCTTGTGTCATTTCTCCAGAGATGCTGGGTTTCTCTTTTGGTGTTTATAATGGCAAGATGCACATAGAAGTATTGGTTACTGAAGACATGGTGGGACACAGGCTTGGTGAATTTTCTCCAACGAAGAAATTTATGAAGCACGGCGGAAAGATGCAGAAAGAACTTGAGCAAAAGAAAAAAGAAGCCGAAATAACCGCCGCTAAAGGCGCCACAGCCGCCACCGCAGATGCGAAGGGCGCTAAAAAATAGTTCGACAGGCTCACTATAAATAATTAAAATTACAATGAAAGCATTTTTAAAAAATTACAGACAGTCTCCAAGGAAAGTTCGCCTAGTGGCCGGACTGATTAAGGGAAAAACCGTTGCGCAAGCTGTCGTGGAGCTTGATTTTTTGGCGAAACGAGCAGGACTACCGATTAAAAAACTTTTACTTTCTGCGATAGCTAATGCGAAAAATTCTGGCGTGGAAAAAGAAAATTTATTTATTAAAGAATTACGAGTGGACAAAGGTATAACCATGAAGAGGATGATGCCGGCGGCGATGGGCACAGGGCACAGAATCAACAAACGGACGAGTCATTTAAACATTCTTTTAGCGGAGAAAAAACATGAGTAAAATAGTCCATCCATATGCGCATAGGTTGATCATCTTAAGAGACTGGAAGTCTCGCTGGTTTGCTGATCCTAAAAAATATGTTTCGTATTTGAAAGGAGATGTGCTTGTTCGTCAGTATTTAGAGAAAAAGCTACGGGGGATGTATATTTCTACAATTGAGATTGAAAGAAGTAGAAAAGCTACCAGATTTATCATTAAAACTTCTCGACCGGGGCTCATTATCGGGCGCAATGGTGAAGGCGCCACGAAGTTGAAAGATGATATTTTAAAAAAAATGAACAGGTTGAAAATCCCCAGACCGGAAGATTTTAAATTGGAAATTGTTGAAGTATCCAATCCAGAAGCAGATGCCGCTATTGTGGCGTACATGATTGCTGAAGGCTTGGAAAAAAGAATGCCCTATCGTCGAGTGATCAAGACTATTATAGAAAAAGTAATGGCGGCTCGAGGAGTGGAGGGAGCGAGGATAGTCTTGGGAGGCAGGTTGGGTGGAGCGGAAATAGCCCGCACGGAAGAATTGAAACGAGGATCTGTCCCGCTGCAGTCGTTTCGGGCGGATATAGATTTCAAACGAGAACGAGCTACCTTGTCTTACGGAGTGGTTGGTATTAAGGTTTGGATTTATCGAGGGAAGATCTTTGCAGATAAGTCGCTTCATCGGCGATCCGCCGAAGAGGCGGGAAGAATTCAATAAATTTATGTTAATTCCCAAAAAAGTAAAATTTAGAAAATGGCAAACAGGGCGGAAGAATCCTAAAGCAATATCTCCAGATACTCGAGGTTCGAAGTTGGCTTTTGGTTCTTATGGTTTGAAATCTGTGTCTCAAGCCCGGGTGAAGTCAACTCAAATCGAATCTGCTCGAAAAGTAATATCTCGAACTCTGACTAAAGCCGGTAAATATTGGATTCGTATTTTTCCCGATCGTCCCTATACAGCCAAAGCGGCAGAAGTGGGCATGGGAAAGGGGAAGGGAGATCCGCAAGGATATTGTTTTGATGTTTATCCGGGGCGTATTATTTTCGAAGTGGACGGGGTAGAAGAAACGGTGGCCCATGAAGCGCTTAGGAAAGCCGGTACCAAGCTTCCTCTGCAAACCAGAATTATGTCCAGAATCCACAAACCATAAACAAGACAGTGCCTAAGGCACTGTCTGTAAAAAATATATGAAGAACAAAAAAGAAAATTTAAAAAATATGGATAAAGACGAGCTAGAGAAAAAGCTTGTTTTGTTGCGAGAAAGTGTTAGAGTAATCAGATTTAAAACCGAGGGATCAAGATCAAAAAATGTCAAAGAAAGAGCGACGATTAAAAAACAGATAGCTCGGGTATTAACAGAGCTAAATAATAAAAAGAAATGAAAAAAGGGAATATTTTAAAAGGGGTGGTTGTCGGAGACAAGATGGACAAAACCGTTGTTGTTTCTGTTTCTCGATTTGTGAAGCATCCGTTATATGGGAAATTTTATAAAATTAGTAAAAAATACAAAGCGCATGATGCAGAAAATAAATACAAAATAGGAGACAAGGTTGAAATAGTAGAAACCCGACCAATTTCAAAGGATAAAAGATTTAAGGTAATAGGATAATAAAAATTTATGATCCAAAATGAAACATTAGTAAAAATAACAGATAATGCCGGAGGCACCGTAGGCAAGGTGTTTAAGATTTTAGGATCCTCGAAGAAAAGGTACGCCACTCTCGGAGAGTTGGTTATTATTTCTGTGAAAGTGGCGAGCCCCAGAAAAGGAGTGAAGAAAAAAGATGTGCATCAGGCTGTAGTGGTACGGACTCGGGCGGCTTATCGAAGGAAGGATGGATCTTATATTCGCTTTGACGATAATGCTGTGGTTCTACTAGAAAAAGGGAAGAAAGATCCAAAAGCTGGCCGAGTGTTTGGTCCAATCCCTAGAGAGCTGGCCGAAAAGGGATTTCAGAAAATAATATCTTTAGCGCAAGAGGTAATTTAGTAAGACCACATGTCGGACTTGTGGCTAGCCACAAGTCCGACATGTGGAACAAAATAAAATTATGAAAATCAAAAAAGGAGATAATGTGATAATAATTACCGGTAAAGACAAAGGCAAGAAGGGCAAGGTTGTTCGTGTTTTGGTGCAGAAGAACAAAGTTGTCGTCGAGGGAGCAAATATGATGAAAAAGCACCAACGACCCAGGAAGTCTGGAGAGAAGGGATCAATGGTGGATATGGCTATGCCGCTCCATGTTTCCAATGTTAAAAAAGTGGAATAAATAAAACATATGACAAAACATTTAACTGTGAAAGAAAAAGAAATTGAAGTGTTTGCAAAAATGAAAGATATTTTTCATTACAAAAACGCTATGGCCACACCCAAGATGCAAAAAATTGTTATCAATACTGGCACTGGAACTGCTTTGAAAAAAGACAAGAATAAAAATGAGGCTATTTTAGATCGCCTGGCAAAGATTACTGGTCAAAAGGGAACACTCCGGGGCGCCAAACAATCTGTTGCGTCTTTTAAAATTCGTCAAGGCGATCCGATCGGGGTGGTGGTAACACTTCGAGGCAAAAGAATGTATGCCTTCTTGGAAAAACTTATAAATGTGGCTCTTCCTCGCACGAAAGATTTCCGAGGCATTTCTCGGGGCGCAGTAGACAATATAGGTAACCTGACCATTGGCATCAAAGAGCATACTATTTTCCCCGAAACAGCAGATGAAGATATCAAAGATATTTTCGGTCTTTCTATCACTCTTGTTTGTAGCGCAAAAAACAAAAAAGAAGGCACTGCCTTTTTCGAACTTCTGGGTGTGCCTTTCAAGAAGGAAGAAGGAAAGAAGAAATAAAATTTGACTCTTTGACCCTGTTCTGCTACTATATAAAAGTCTACGAAATAGATTGATCTGTATTTCTCCTTAAGATTTGCTTTCCTCCTCTCCTTTCAGGAGAGGCTGGGTGAGGTTACTTTAAGAAAAGATACACGATATCTCTATATAAATAGACATTATTTTTCATGGCAAAAACATCAGTCAAAGCAAGAGCTTTAAAGAAACCAAAATTCACTACTCGACAGAAGAATCGATGTTTTCGCTGTGGTAGAGGCAATGGCTTTATGAGAGACTTTGGCATCTGTCGGATTTGTTTCAGGGAATTAGCCAATGAAGGAATGTTGCCGGGAGTGAGGAAGTCAAGTTGGTAGTTATGAAACAGTGCTTTAGGCGCTCAGAGCGCCTAAAGCACTGTCGCAATAAAACAATGGATTCAATTGCAAACATGTTAATAGTAATGAAGAATGGTAGTCTCGCAGGCAAAGAGTCTGTGTTTTTCCCTCGTTCTAAAATAAAATACGCCATCGCTCGTTGTCTAGAAAAAGAGGGATATATAAATTCTATTTCCGAAAAAACTAGAAACAATCAGCCGGTATTGGAAGTGGGATTGATTTATCCAGATGGAAAACCAAAAATTTCGGAAGTAGAAAGAATTTCCAAACAATCCAGGCGAGTTTATTTTAGAATAAAAGATATTCATTCGGTTCGAAATGGATCTGGATTATTAGTGCTTTCAACCCCGAAAGGAATTTTCAGCGGGAAAGAAGCCAGAAAAGAACAAGTTGGAGGCGAAGCATTATTTAGAATTTGGTAGCCCCGACGTAAAGTCGGGGTCCCGACCAAAAGCGTCGGGATTCATAAAAATAAAAATATATGTCCAGAATAGGCAAACAAGAAATAGTTATACCAGGAGGAGTGAAGGCGAGTTTTGATGGCTTAGTTTTTACTGTGACTGGGCCTCTTGGAACATTAACGAAGAGTTTCCGGGATGATATTGTTTTTACTCTGACTGACAAAGTTATAAATTTAAGCCTCAAAAGAAACGACAAATTTTCGAAATCTCTTTGGGGTACTTATGCTTCACATATAAAAAATATGATCAAGGGAGCGCAGGTTCCATTTCAAAAGAAATTAATTTTGGAGGGCGTGGGATTCAAGTCGGAAGTTAAATCCGCTGGGAAAGGCAAAGAATTTAATTTCGCTTTGGGATTTTCGCATCCGGTAATTGTGCCAATTCCAGAGAATATTACTGCCACCGCTGAGAAGAATGTTATTACTATTACGGGTATTGATAAAGAATTAGTTGGAAGTTTTACCGCTGCTATTCGTGCGTTAAAGAAGCCTGAACCATACAAAGGCAAAGGAATCCGTTATGAAGGAGAAGTTATCAGACGAAAACAAGGAAAGAAGACGGTTTAGACAGTGCTTTAGGCTCTCTAGAGAGCCTAAAGCACTGTCTAAAAAATATTATGCAAAATAAAAACAACAAAAGAATAAGATTGAAGAAAAAAATTAGAACCAAGATCAAGGGTACAACAACTCGTCCTCGACTTTCTGTTTTTCGTTCCAATAAATTTATTTATGCGCAAATCATTGATGATCTAAAAGGCAAAACTTTAGCGCAAGCAAATGATGTTCAAATGGGGAAGGGTACCAAGAGCGCCCGAGCAAAGGAAGTGGGTCGCATGATCGCCTTGGCTTCTTTAAAAGAAAAGATCGAGCAAGTGGTCTTCGATCGAAATGGATTCAAATATACCGGAAGGATCAAGCTGGTCGCAGATGAAGCTAGGGCGGGAGGATTGAAATTTTAAAATAAAAAAATGGAAAAAGGTAAAGAAAAAAAGAATAGCAATAGGAGAGGTTCGTCTTTTGGACGACCAAAACCAGAATTTGATCAGAAGATTATTAATATTCGTCGGGTGACGAGAGTGGTGGCGGGCGGGCGCAGATTTTCTTTCAGCGTTGCTCTGATCGCTGGAGACAAGAAGGGCGCTATTGGTTTAGGCTTAGGAAAAGCCGGAGATACTGCCTTGGCCATTAACAAAGGCTTGCGCCATGCCAAGAAAAACATGGTCAGATTGAATTTGACGAAAACAATGTCTATCCCGCACGAACTTTCTGCCAAATTTTCGAGTTCCCAAGTGGTGCTCATGCCCAACAAAGGCCGGGGACTTGTAGCAGGTTCTGTCATTCGTGACATAGTAAAACTTTCGGGGATGAAAGACATTACGGGAAAAATTTTATCTAACAGTAAGAATAAATTAAATAATGCGAAAGCGGTGATGCTCGCTTTATCCCCGATTTCTTCAAAGTATACGAAGTCCCTCCTAGAGAATATTACCATAGCTCCACCAGAGATTATTTTACCCATAGCTTTAAAAGAAAATGCAAATACATAATTTGAAAAGAACTCATCAGAATAAAAAAGACCGCATCGTGGGTCGTGGAGGCAAACATGCCAAGACTTCCGGGAGGGGGGGCAAAGGTCAGACCGCTCGGGCTGGGAACAAGCGTCGTCCAGAACTTCGTGATATTATTAAGAAGTTGCCGAAGAATCGTGGATATCAATTTAAATCCAAAAAGAAACCCTTCAAACTTTCCCCGGACAAAATTCTTGGAGCTGATGGGAAAGTAGAAACTTATGCTCAAATTAGGAAACGATTCGGTCTGAAGGGGAGGAAAATACTTCTAAAGTAAAATAATGCAAAATTTTCTAAACAAAATAAAATTAATCTGGACAGATCCTACTCTGCGCAAGAGAGTTTTCTTTGTGCTTTTTATCTTAGTGGTGTTTCGACTACTTTCGGCTATTCCGATTCCGGGCATTGATGCGGTGGCGCTCAATAGATTTCTCTCCAACAATCAATTTTTTGGTATCTTAAATATATTTTCTGGCGGTGGACTTTCGAACCTTTCTATTATCATGTTGGGAGTCGGTCCGTATATTACTGGTTCAATCATTATGCAACTTTTGACGATCATGGTTCCGGCCTTAAAGCGGATTTATCATGAAGAAGGCGAAGCTGGCAGAAAAAGATTTACTCAATATTCCAGACTGCTCACCATACCGCTCGCCGCTATTCAAGGATTTGCCCTGTTGGCGATTCTCGAGAGTCAGGGGATTTTGTTAAACTTAACAGCCTTCGACAGGCTTACGAATTTATTTATTGTGGTGGCGGGGTCGGTGTTCTTGATGTGGATTGGAGAGCTTGTCTCTGAATTTGGCATTGGCAATGGTGTTTCGCTTATCATTTTTGCCGGAATTGTTTCTACTCTTCCATCGACCGTCAGTCAATTTATTTTTACCTTCGATGCTTCTCAAGTTCCACTCTATCTTGTTTTTCTAGTGGCCAGTGTGTTGGTCATTGCGGGTATTGTCTTGGTCACGGAAGCCGAGCGGCCCATCCCTGTCACTTATGCCAAGAGAGTAAGAGGGATGAAAATGTATGGGGGCGGGTCTACTTATTTACCCCTTCGAGTAAATCAAGCGGGGGTGATTCCGATAATTTTTGCGCTTTCGATTTTACTTTTTCCCCAAATGATTGGAACTTTTTTATCTCGTTTTAGTAATACCATTCTAGTCAAAATTTCGAGTGTGCTTGTTTCATTTTCACAAACAAGCTTGCTTTATGCGGTGCTTTATTTTATTTTAGTCTTTCTTTTTACTTATTTTTATACGGCAGTCACCTTCGATCCCGAGGCGCTTTCGACTAATTTGCAAAAAAATGGCGCATTTATTCCAGGAATTCGTCCGGGCGCATCGACCTCTGCCTATATCTCCAATGTCTTAACTCGCATTACTCTCCTCGGAGCTGTTTTTTTGGGTTTCATTGCCATCTTACCCCTCGTCATGACTCGGATTACAGGCATTGCCTCTCTGGCGCTCGGTGGCACCTCGATCCTCATTGTTGTCTCGGTGGTCCTCGACCTTTTGAAAAAAGTCGATGCGCAGGTTTCGATGAGAGAGTATTAGATTTTTCTCCACTTTCTATATTTTGAAACTATTATAGCCACGACTTGGTCTAGGTTGTTTTTATTTGTGTCTATAACTAGGTCATATTGATTTTTTTCAGCATTATTTATTTTATACAGATCCCAATATCTTTTTTGTTCACTTTCAAATCGTTCGTGCATTTTTGTAAATGCTTCTTCTGGCGTGGAAACTTGTTCACTCTGCATGCGGAGCGGATTTTCTTTTAAACTATTCACTACCCTGTCTTTTGCTATTTCTGGCGGAAGGTCGAGATATACTTTAAGCGATTCTGGAATCCAATGAAAGGCCATGCGAGAATCTATGACAACTTTTTCGGCATTGCTCATATTTTTTAATTTTTCATCTGTTTTTTTGTCAATTTCTGGGTCAATTTCTGCTCTCTTGTTGGTTTCATTTATAGACAATCCTAATTCGAGTCCCACTTGTCGAAAAAAATCTCCAGAAGAAAAATGTTGAAAGCCAAGAATTTCTGCCACATTTTTTGCAGTGCTGGACTTACCACTTCCTAGACCTCCACATATAGTAATAATTTCTTTTTTCATTACTTTTATAATATTACAAAAACCTTGATTATTCAAGCTAAATTTTGTATTCTTAGTCTATGTCAAATGAAAATGCAGAGACTTTCGTTTTTTTTGGTATCGTGGGTTCCGGCAAGGGGACTCAGGTCAAGTTGCTTATGGACTTTTTGAAACAGAAAGATGGTAAAAATTGTGTATATGCTTATCCGGGTAATGAGTTCCGAAAGATCATCGAATCTGATACTTATACAGCTACTCTAATGAAAGATTCTGTTTCGCGAGGAGAACTCCAGCCCGGTTTTTTTCCTGATGCCATGGTTGCGAATATGCTTATCAATTTTCTGACCAAAGATAGTTATTTGATCACTGACGGATGGCCTCGTGCTGTGGCTCAATCGCAAACTTTCGAGGCCATGATGAAATGGTATAAAAGAGAAAATATAAAAATTATTTATATTGAAGTCGGGAAGGAGGAAGCAATGAAACGCAATCTTTTGCGGGGTAGGCACGACGATACTCCTGAAGGTATAGAGAAAAGATTTGATGAATATGTAAATAAAGTAATACCTGCGATGAATTACTTTAAAGATAAAGAAAACTACAAAATATACACTATCAACGGCGAGCAGTCGGTAGAGAATGTGCATCAAGATATAATTACTGCTCTTGGTTTTTAAACCCCATGATAATTATAAAGACCAAAGAAGAAATAGAAATATTACGGGAGGGGGGCAAGAGGCTGGCGACGATTCTTCATAAAGTAAAAGAAAAAGTTGCTCCCGGAGTTTCTACAAAAGATTTGGACACTTACGCCTTCAAGTTAATCAAAGAGGGGGATGACGAGCCTGCATTTTTGAATTATCGTCCAGCGGGGGCAAAAATTCCTTTTCCCGCATCGTTATGTGTTTCAGTAAACGACGAAGTGGTGCATGGGATTCCTGATAGTGAGAGAATTTTAAAAGAGGGTGATATTGTGGCGCTTGACTTGGGTCTCAAGCATCAAGGACTTTTTACAGATATGGCTTTGACTGTATCTGTCGGAATGGTGGGTGAGGCAAATTTGAAACTTCTAGAAGTGACAGAGCAAGCATTGCAAGTAGGTATTAATGTTGCGCAGGCAGGAAATACTGTGGGGGATATTGGTCATGCCATAGAGAGCTTTGTGCGAGGAAGGAAAGAAAACAAATATGGAATTGTCGAAGTTCTCTCGGGGCATGGTGTGGGGCGAGCGATACACGAAGATCCATATATTCCTAATTTTGGGAAAAAGGGAAAAGGAGAGAAATTAATTCCAGGGATGGTGGTGGCGCTGGAGCCGATGATAAATCTCGGCACAAAAAATGTAATGCTAGATGAAGATGGCTACACCTTCCGCACCGCCGATGGCAAAAGAAGCGCGCATTTTGAACACACAATTTTGATTACGGCTGACGGAGCAGAGGTCTTGACACAATGATTTAAAAAGGATAAACTGTAAAAGCATTTTTTATTATAAATCATGATAAAATAACTATATGGGAATAGCAGAGGAATTAAGAAAAAGAAAAGAAGCAGGGAAAGAGCACACTGTGCCTCCTCCACGAGATCATACTGTGTCTGAAATATTACAAGACAAAAACAATAGTCATCTTTTTGGTAAATTGCTTGAGAGGGATGGAAAAGAAGAGCTTGCGGCAAGAGTTGCTACGGGGAACCTCGAACAAGATGATATTGATCTGCTTTCCGAATATAGAATAAAATTTTCAGAAAAAATCGCTCAATCAGAAAAAATTGAAAAATTACTGACTGAAGAAAATGTAATTGAAATTGCTCGAACTCATCCTGATTTTGCAAAAATAATTGACATTGTTACCCCTAAACAAGCTATAAAAGTAATACAAAGACAGCTAAGGGGAATATGCTTTACGGATGAATACAGATTTAACGCAATTGCTGGTCCGATAGAGACACTCGATAGTTACAAAAACGGGGCATATAAACAAACTAACGATAGGGTTGAAAAATTTTGTAAGGATAATCAGATTACTCAAAAAGAGTATTTAGATGCCATTGCCATAGAAGATCCTATGGAGAAAGAGAAAGCCTTAAGGGCATTGTCGAGCAGAACATATAGTAACTTTAAAAAAGTTGTCAATGTTTTTTCTCTTGGTAAGTGGGCAAAAAATACCACTCTTCAGGGCTTGAAAGAGTCAGAAACTTCACTTGAAGATTCTATTACTGAATTAGATGGTTACAAGAGCGATATTGGTAATATGCTTTTTTCAAGTATTGGCGGTAATGACGATATGAGAAATGCTCTATCCCGAGAATTACTTTCTGAAAGCGCGCCAAAAGCAGAGCCCAAAACTGGATTCAGTGATGCGAAAAAGGAAACAGTCATTTTTGACGAAAATGGATTTGATGGGGATTGGGAAGCTTTCAAAGTAAAAATGGATTATAATGGTTCGAATGATTTTGAAAAAGGTTGGCTTCAAGAAAAGTTTATTGACGATCAAAAAAGAGCTTATCAAGAAAAAAATAAAAATGTGAAAAATAAAGGGTTTTGGCACTCTATTTTGGCAGCTGTGTTCGAAGGAAAAATTAATAGTAAGAGAGACACATTAAAATAACTATGAGCGATACATTTACAGACTTATATAATGAATTTCTAGTTTATGTCAATAAAAATGACGAGCAAGGTGCTCGTAAGTTTCTGATTGATAATTTGCAAAAATTTCCAGAAGAAGTACGAGACAAGTTAACCTTCGCCTTTTTTGAAGAAGCATTAATGGATGAAACAAAAGGCATAAAAGACATAGCTGAAATGCAAAAGCAAGGTTTGAATGCCATGAGTCAAGTAGATAAAGCTAAAAAAGTTCTTGAAGATCAAATAAAAATAAAAGATTTAAGATCTGATTTAACTAAATAGAGGCTAGGAAATTTTACCTAAATTTTTAGTTTTGTTATATACTTATCTTAATGCAAATGCCATTTTTCAAAGAAATGCCAAAGTTTCAGACTCCCGAAGAGGAGCTCAATTATTTGCGAGCGCATGTGGCGAAACGAGAAGAAGAACTTACTCAGATGGGTCATTCCGAAAATGTGGCGGACAACGCTGTGCAGGAAGTGGTGGAAGCATATAAAAACATCCCAGCCGAACAAGTGGTGCACGAGAGTCATATTTTAAATAAGAAAGATCAAGAGGGTATCGTGCTGGCGCTAAAACCCGAACCCCATGATGCTGTTATGGAGGAGTTGCTCGGGCTGGTTATCACGAAGGGGATCAAGAATGCTCTCTCGGTGGTGGAGGCGATGGGTAGTCCGCATATCGAAGACGATTTTCATAGAATTCTAATTCAATATATTAAAACCGGTCAAGGCATATCTCTTTTTAAAGAAGGTACGCCAATGTATAAATCTCTCAACATGACCCTTTTTGAAATTACTTTACCGCCTCCAACGGATGAAGCAGATAAATCAAAAGGTTTCAAAGAATTCATCGGCGCCATGGAACAATTTTATGCTGGGATGCATTCTATCTCCTCGGATAGGTCCAATCAAAAAGAAAATTATTTTACACTGGAGGTGGCGCTCAGCAATCAAAGCGACGAAGTGGTTATTTATGCTGGAGTGTCCAATAAATATATTCCTCTTTTTGAAAAACAGATTTTAGCTTTTTATCATAATGCTAAAGTGCGCGAGGTAGCCGATGACTACAATATTTTCAACGAAGGTGGCGGTTCGGCTGGGGCCTATGCTTCTTTTTCCGAACGAGGAGTATTACCCATCAAAACCTACGACAATATCGAGCACGATCCGATGAATACGATTCTGAATGTGTTTTCTAAATTAAAAACGAAAGGTGAAGGGGCGGCGATTCAACTAGTGGTGGCGCCGGCCGGGGACAAATTTATCAACGAGTTTCATATGATCTTGGATGATGTGAAGGACGGGACATCGGTGAAACACGCTGATGATAATTTTTATAAATTCAATAAAGCGTTTATGAAAGTGGGGAAGGATTTACTTTTTGGAGTAAAACAAGATACAGGAGAAGAAAAGAAAGAAAAAAATATGAAGGGGAGGCGAGCGGTGGACGAGGGCGCAGTGGAGAAAATAGGAAATAAAGTAAAAAGCACCATCATGAAGGCGAATATTCGAGTAATTGCTTCTGCTGAGACAAAAGATCGGGCCGAAGTTATTTTGAAAGAAATAGAATCTTCTTTTCATCAATTTTCAGAACCAGCCAGCAACTCGTTTCTTTTTCAAGAAATGAAGGGGAATGATTTAAAACATCTTTTCCGTGATTTTTCTTATCGTTCTTTTTCTCACGACAAAATATTACCGATGAACTTAAAGGAGCTTTCTTCAGTCTTTCATTTTCCAGTGGGCATCGGCAGTCAGCCTCAATTAAAAGAAGCTAAAGCAGGCATTGCGCCAGCGCCGCTTGAAATGGGGCAAGAAGGAATAATATTAGGAATAAATAGCTACAGAGGTCGAGAGACAGAAATTCACCTGGCCCGAGAAGATCGCATGAGACATTTCTATGTGATTGGTCAGACAGGAACGGGTAAAACAAACATTATGCTCAACATGATAACGCAGGATATTAAAAATGGCGACGGGTGTTGTTATATTGATCCCCATGGTACAGACATCCAAACTATTCTTTCGAGAATTCCAAAAGAACGGATCGACGATGTGATATACTTTGATCCGGCTTACACCGCACGACCCATGGGGCTCAATATGTTGGAGTATGATCCAAATTATCCCGAGCAAAAAACTTTTGTGGTGAATGAAATGATGGGAATTTTCAATAAACTTTTTGATATGAAGGTGGGGGGCGGGGCGATGTTCGAGCAATATTTCCGCAATAGCGCCTTTCTGGTGATGGAAGATCCGGAGTCGGGCTCTACCTTGCTTGAGATTACCAGAGTCTTGGGGGACAAAGAATTTCGGGATATGAAATTAGCAAAATGTAAAAATCCTATTATTAAACAATTCTGGATTTCGGCGGAACAAACGACGGGTGATCAGTCATTGGCGAACTTCGTGCCGTACATTTCTTCCAAGTTTGATAATTTTATTTCGAACGATATCATGCGTCCAGTGGTGCTTCAGCAGAATTCTGTTTTTAATTTCCGGAAGATTATGGATGAGAAGAAAATTCTTTTAGTCAATCTTTCGAAAGGAAGACTCGGGGACATCAATGCTAACCTGATCGGTTTGGTGCTTGTCGGCAAGATTCAAATGGCGGCACTCTCACGAGTGGATATGTTCGGCAAGCCGATGAATGATTTTTATCTTTACATCGACGAATTTCAAAATGTGACGACAGATTCCATTGCTTCTATTTTATCTGAAGCTCGCAAATACAGACTCTCGCTTAATATTGCGCATCAATACATTACCCAGCTCGAAGAAAATATTAAAAACGCGGTTTTTGGCAATGTCGGCTCCATGGCAGTCTTCCGGGTTGGCACGGAAGATGCGACATTTCTGGAGCCAAAATTCAAACCTCAATTCACGGCAGCCGATATCACCAAACTTGATAATTATAATGCCTACATGAGCATGCTGGTCAAAGGTCAACCGACGAAGCCTTTCAATCTTGTGACCTTGGCGCCAGAAAAAGGTAATCCCGATATTGTGGATAGTCTGAAAGAGCTTTCATATGTAAAATTCGGCCGAGATCGGGCGGAAGTGGAAGCCGAAATCATGGCTCGGTATCAGTCGATGGAGTAATTGAGTTTTTGTATTTTCCCCTCCTTGTGGAGGAGGGGTGCCAAAAGGGCGGGGTGGTGATTTATGAAAATTATCAATAACATCTCAAAGTTATATTCTAGAAGAAAAGAGTTACGTAATAATTCTACTCCGCAAGAAATAATGCTCTGGGTTCGTTTGAAAGGTTCTCAACTTGGTTTCAAATTTCGTCGGCAACACAGTATTGGTGGGTATATTGTAGATTTTTATTGTCCTTCAAAAAAATTAGTTATTGAAATAGATGGGTTTCAGCATTATGAAAAAGAAGTAGTTGAATATGATCAAGTAAGGACTGAATATTTTGGAAGTTTACATTTAAAAGTTCTTCGCTTTAGTAATGCTGATATTAATGTTAATATGGATGGAGTTTTAATAAAAATTAGAAATGAAGTAATTACCACCCCGCCCTAAAGGGCTCCCCTCCTCAGAAAGGAGGGGAGGGTAAAAATACATGGAAGAATTTGAGATAAAATTTTTAGAAGTGGATGTGCCAAGTTTAGAAAAGAAACTTTTGGCAATCAGGGCAAAGAAAGTAGCCGACTATGATTACAGTCGGGTGCTTATGGATTATCCAGATCATCGTTTAGATGAAAAAGATGGGTGGATAAGACTGCGTACAGACGGAAAAGAAACTACGCTTACTTACAAAGAAAGGATTGGAGGCTCGGAGGAGGGTGATGAGGGTATGAAGGAGATAGAAGTTATAGTTGAAAATTACGAAAAAACTTTTGAGTTGCTTAAAGTCATAGGATTAGTAGTAAAAAGAGAAGAAAGAAATAAAAGAGTTCGCTATGAAAAAGGGGAAGTAGTTTTTGACATTGATTCTTGGCCTTTTATTCCTACTTATCTTGAAATTGAATCAAATTCTTATGAAAAAGCCAGAAGTGCAGCTGGGGAACTCGGTTTTGATGGAGACAAAGGTATTATAGGTACAGCTGGAACTATCTATAAAAAATATGGTTTCGATAAAAATGAATATTCTTCTATAACTTTTGAAGGAATGATAAAAAAGTAAGTTTTGCAAAACTATTTTTTTCTGCTAGAATAGACGGTATGAAACATCCAAAAGAAGAAAGAACTTATGTAATGATAAAGCCTGACGGTGTGAGGAAGGGTTTGACGGGGGAGATTATTCGTCGTTTTGAACAGCGAGATTTGAAGGTGGTGGCGCTGGAAATGTTCCAACCTACTCGTGAGCAAATAGATAATCATTATCCAAAAGATGAAAAATGGATTAAAAGACTTGGAGAAAAAACTTCCACTACTTATGAAAAATATGGATATGACCTAAATGAACTTGGTACCACTGATCTTTTTGAAATCGGGAAAATGGTTCGTGGCTGGGTTATTAATTATATGATTTCAGCACCACTTGTAAAGATGGTTTTGCAGGGTACGCATGCTGTGGATGTTGTTCGCAAGATTGCTGGAGATACTATGCCATATAAGGCAGATATGGGTACAATCAGAGGGGATTTTTCTATTGATTCTCCTGCATTAGCTAACAAAGAAAAAAGGGCAGTCATGAATATTGCCCACTGTTCCGAAACTCCTGAAGAAGCGGAACATGAAATAAAGCACTGGTTCGGTGATAGTATAATTCATAACTATAAGCGTTTCGGAGTGGATGAATAAAAATAAATTATGTACGAAGTTGAAATAAAAGCAGTTTTGAAAGACAGAAAGGCTGTAATGCAAAAACTTCAAGGTCTTGGTTGTAAATTTTCTTCAGAACTTCATCAAAATGAAAATAGAATTTCATCTGGGTGGCATGATGTCGCACTTTCAGAGCTAGGGATAAAACGGTCCAAAGAATTAAGAGAGCAAATAAAAGATAAAAAGTTTGACATTATATTTTGTTCTGATTTTAAAAGGGCAATAGATTCTGCAAAATTAGCTTTTGAGGGGATTGCTCAAATTATCACTGATAAAAGATTGCGTGAATGTAATTACGGGAGATATAATGCTAAACCACTAAATATTGTCGGACCCCTGAAGGATAAATTTGTAATAGAAAAATTTCCAGAAGGAGAAAGTTATGAAGATGTAAAAGCTCGGATTCAGAATTTTTTAGAGTTTTTAAAAAAGAATTATAATGAAAAAAATGTTGCAGTAATGGCCCACGAAGCTCCACAACTTGCACTGGATGTTTTACTCAAAGGTAAAACATGGGAACAAGCATTTTTAGAAAATTGGCGCAAGACAAAAGCTTGGCAACCAGGATGGGAATATATAGTTGGTTAAGTTATAATAATTTTTTATGCAAGAAAAAAACAAGAAACTTCTTATAATTTTCGGTCCACCGGCGGTAGGGAAAACCACTGTGGGGAAAATATTAGAACAAAGGTCAGATTTTAAACTTTTTCATAATCATATGGTTATGGATGGTGTTATGCATTTGTTTGGCATAGGTACTCCCGCCGAATATAGATTGAGTCGCATTATTCGAGAAAATGTAATTAAAGAAGCCGCTGAAACTGGTATAAATCTTATATTTACCTATGTATGGAATTTCGCGAAAGAAAAAGGAAAAATGAATATAGATTTTTATAAAAATATTTACGAATCTTCCGGGGGCGAAGTAATTTTTATGGAGTTAATTGCTCCGCTTTCTGTTCGTGCTCTACGCGCAAATAATCCCATGCGTAATGTAGATAAAAAATACGCACCTAATCAAGATAGAGTTCTTGCATTAGAAAATTCTCTTAATTTTACAAGTCCAGACCCCTTTTTCTATCAAAATTATAAGAAAATTGACACTGAGAATAAAACTCCAGAGATTGTTGCTGAAGAGATCCTTTCTATTTTAAGTAAAAATAATCAAATCTAATTCAAAAACAAAAAATTACTTCTGTCCAGTTGCTTATATTTTTAGTCTTGCTACACTTTAGATAGGGTTATTTCCGATTATTACCTAGAACACTATATTTCGGGAGCGTCGATTGTGTTTAGCCTTGGCTTCTCGCATCTCGCACCCACCTAGCTTTGAGCTATGGTAATACATCAGAAATAGTCCTAAGAAGAACTCCGCTTTGGTGCGGATTTTTTCTTAACAAAAAGTTATTTTAATGGTAAGATGCCATTATGAACGAAGAAAGACTTTTAAAACATCTGGTTCTACTGATGTTTTTTATTTTCATCTTGGATATTTTGGCCAGGCAATTTTATTGGTATTATTCTGTTTGGTATTTTGATATATTGATGCATTTTTTGAGTGGGTTTTGGGTTGGCCTTTTTTTCCTCTATGCTTTTTATAGTAGAAATATATTTTCCAAGAAATCTCTCACTGTCATTCTATATGTTTTAGTCATTGGAATTTTATGGGAAGTTTTTGAATTTTATGTTCACAATTATATGGGCCAAGATCCTTTTAATACTCTAGACACTATCACTGATATATTCCTTGACCTATTGGGTGGCGTTTCAGCCGTTTGGTATTTTTCTAAAAGAATTATGTTACAATCAAAGGACGGTCCTTGGGGAAACTCTCTTTAGGACCGTCTTTAAAAATGGAAAAGACAGCTAAAATAACATTTTGTGGAGGAACTGGCTCTGTGACGGGAGCCAATTTTTTACTGGAAGTTGCAGGTAAAAGAATTTTAATTGATTGTGGGCTGACACAAGGGACAAAGTTGGCAGACGATATTAACTGGGATCCTTTTCCTTACGAGGCTAAAGAAATAGACCTGCTTTTTATTACTCATGCGCATGTTGATCATGTGGGTCGTATTCCCAAACTTATCCACGAAGGTTTTCATGGAAAGATTTATTCTACCAAACCCACTCGACCCCTGGCTTTGCTCATGCTTGAAGACACGGCCGGCATATTGTCGAAAAATATAAATTCTTCTTTAAATTTAGAAAAAATTTATTCACCCGAGAACATAAAGTTGGCATTTTCTATCTGGCAAGGATTTGATTATCACGAAAAAATAGAAATAGCTCCAAACCTAGAAGCGCAATTCTTGAACGCTGGGCATATTTTGGGTTCGGCGATGGTTTTATTTATTTATAATGGCAAAAAAATTCTTTTTACCGGAGATTTGGGCAACAGTCCTTCACCCATCCTTCCGGATACTGAAAAAGTCACGGATATCGATTACTTGATAATGGAATCCGTCTACGGCGATAGAAATCATGAGTCTAAAGATGATCGTAGAAAATTCCTAGAGCAAACCATTGAAGATAATTATAAAAGGAAAGGAACCCTGGTCATCCCAACTTTTTCCCTAGAACGGTCGCAGGAACTTCTCTTCGAACTCAACTCCCTGGTCGAGAACAATCGCATACCACCGATGCCTATTTTCCTCGATTCTCCGCTCGCTATTCGTCTGACGGAAGTTTTTAAACAACACAGAGATTATCTCAACGAAAATGCCCAGCATGCGATGAAGAGCGACAAATATTTATTTGATTTTCCAGGGCTTCATAACACTTTGAAATCAGAAGAGTCTCGGATGATTAGGAATGTGCCCAATCCCAAAATAGTGATTGCTGGAAGCGGGATGTCTACGGGTGGACGAGTGGTACACCATGAGAGACATTACTTACCAGATCCCAACAACACCCTGCTTCTAGCCGGATATCAATCTGTCGGAACTCTGGGGCGTTTAATTCAAGAGGGCGTGAAAACAGTTCGGATTTCAGGCGAAGATGTGGTCATCCGTTCGCACATCGTCACGATTACCGGATATTCAGGACACAAAGATTCGGACGGCTTGCTTGGTTTTGTCGAAGATGTGCAGGAAACAGTCAAAAGAGTTTTCGTGGTGATGGGTGAGCCGAAGTCAGCGATGTTTTTGGTGCAGAAATTAAGAGACAATTTAGGTATTGACGCATCAGCGCCAGAACAGGGGAGTAGTGTAACGCTGGAATGTTAAAAATACTTTGCCACATAACTTTTTGTGTTTATAAATAATCAATATATACTAACATCATGAGTCCCCAATTAAATTTTCTGAACAAACACGGACATGGACAAATAAAAATTTGTGTTTCCGGCGCCGCCGAGACGGGGCACTGCGGGATTGATGTTCTGGAAAAAGCCAAAGAGCTCGGGCGAGAGATAGTTCGGCAAGGAGCTATTTTAGTAACGGGGGCCACTACGGGATTCCCCCTTTGGGCGGCGATGGGGGCAAAGGAAGAGGGTGGAATTTCGATTGGATTTTCTCCAGCCGCCTCAGAAAAAGAACATCTGGAAGTTTATAAATTACCCGTTGATTATTTGGATTTAATTATTTATACGGGTTTTGGTTATCCCGGGCGAGACTTACTCCTTACTCGTGCGGTGGACGCAGTAATTTGTGGTTGTGGTCGGGTGGGGACTATCCATGAGTTTACCGTCGCTTTTGAAGATGGCAAACCTATTGGTATTTTCGAGGGACCTTGGGAAATGGACGAAGAACTAGAAGAAATTATTGCTAAAGGTCATCGTCCCAATGAAAAAATTGTTATGGGATCTGATCCTAAAAAACTTATAGCAGATCTTCTGGCTGTGGTTAGAAAAGATAAAATGGGGGAGTATAAAATGGTAGGATAAAAATCCTCGTGGTATAATAGTTCCATGCCCGAAGAAGTGAAAATCAGTAGTTTTTAGTATATGATCCCCGAATTTCCACAATTTAATAAAATAAAAATAAATATGGACAAAAAAGGAGAAATTTCAAAAGATATGGCTAAAACATATGACCGTGATGCGCAAGCATTTGCTGAACAGTCTTCTCAGTTGATAACTTGGAGATTTATAGGGAGTAAAGCTTTAGATAAAAATCTGGCAGAATTTTACGGGAGAAAAAATATTAAAGTTTTAGACGAGGGTAGCGCAAGTGGAAGAATAGTGGAACACCTAATTCAAAATGGAATTTCCGCTGAAAATATAGAAGGCATAGAAATAAGTCCTGAACAAGTCAAAATCGCAACAGCAAAAAATTATCATTGAAACCATGGGCGAGAAAGGTAGTATTATTTTTGATGGTAAGAAAAAGATAAAAATACCTGCCATTCTGCCCAAAAAAGTTCTGGACACCACAGGCGCTGGAGACGCTTATTGCGCTGGACTTATATATAGCTTGTGGCAAGAGAAATCTCTAATAGAAGCCTGCGTTTTCGGCGCCAAAATAGCCGCTAGAAATGTGGAATATGTCGGTTGCCAACAATATAAAATATTAGATATTTAATTACTTCTCTTTAAAATGCTACAATACTCTTTATGCAATGGTTTTTTATTGCGCTCGGCGCGCCGTTTGTATGGTATAATTATAGTTATGGAAAATATAATTAGTAATCTCTTAAGTAATATATATTTTCTTGTGATGGCTACAGGCTTATCGAGCGCAGTAGGTGATGCTTTGATCAATCAATATGTTAAAACCGACCGTTTGAGTTGGTTCTTGCTCGGTTGTCTCGGTTGGTTTACTGCCGCTATTTTTTGGTCGCAAATTTTAAAGAAACAATTATTTGCTCCTAGCGTTGCTTTGTTTTTCTTGGGCAATATCGGAATCGCTGTCTTGATTGGATATTTCTATTTTGGCGACCGAGTACCTGCGATTCAATGGCTCTGGATTGCTTTGGCCATAGTTGCTATGATTTTAATTGTACGAAGCGGAAACTAACTATCAAACTAATCACCCGCTTTTTGTATCTTAAGAAGATATTCTGCTAGTATTCCTTCGTCTTTGTATTTTTGAATTACTTCGGGGGGTAGATTTTTGAATCCCTGTATTATTTTACGGCATTTTTTCGTTCCACATTTACACATAGCATTAACTAATGTCACTTCGTATTCAAGCGTAGCATAATCAAATGTTATTTCCTCTCCTTTTTTGATATCTCTTCTGGCAACGACTTCTATGTAGGGAGTATTACCATCTCTTTCTATTATTCTAGTAAAAACTGTGGGGTCACAAGAATGATTAACATAGTGACCTAGGTTGTATTTATCGCCCTCTTGCCTTGGTTCAATATGTCGGTTTAAATCTAACGCAAATGAGTATTTACTTGCTTTTGATGTAATAGGGCCTTCTACTAAAAAGATCGCCTCTCCTTTTTTATACGGGCGCATTGCAATCACTCCAACCTGCGGTTGTTCAAGAAAAGCACTTTCGTCGACAACTGGACCTTCTTGTAAGAAATGCATAAATATTTTAAGTTCGCGGCACAACGGTATGATTTTCAGAAGTTGCTCCCCAGAATTTTTTACAAAACTCTAATGCTATATCGGCATCAAATTCTTTACATGAAAAGATGTTGAGATACACTGCATGTAGCATCGGAAGAGGGTGGCAAACTATGTTACTTGTTTCAATAAATTGGATTCCTGATGTTCCACGCAGGTGGGGTATGTCTGAATGGTCCTCCCAAAATATTGGGTCTCCGTGACGCTTCATTTTAATGAGGTCGCATAATTCAATAAAAAACTTATTCAGCTTTTCTTTGCCATTATCAGATAAGTCACAGCCCTTTAGATCAATAATTAGTTCTAAGCCGTAACCTCCTTTGTACCCAAATTTTTCTTCGCTGTTTTCCATATATTTATTATAACTTTTAATATTTCTTCAAGCATTTTGCCATATTTATGATATAAAGTGGATAATGTATAGTACATTGTTTACATCTAACTATTATAGTATAATACCAGCGAAACACAAGCGATCTGGAATAAAGTCCAAATGAATAAAAAAAACCTAATTATTATTATAACCTACATTATTACGGCAATTTTCTGGCTAGTTTTGACATTGAAAACCAAACATTCTGCGTCAGAAGCTGGTTATTATTTTCAAATTTTCCTTTTTGTCATTCCTTTGGTGGGGTCTTTAATTGGATTCAGTAATGCCAAACTATGGGGAGGATTTAGAAGCGCTGTTGGTCGAGCAATTACATTTCTTTCACTTGGTACTTTGACCTGGGCCATCGGAATGCTTATTTGGAATTATTATATTTTTCTTGCTCAAGTTGAAGTTCCCTACCCATCGCTGGCTGATGTAGCTTTTATACTTAGCTGGCCTTTATGGACTGTAGGTTTTATAGAGTTATCAAAAGCGACAGGAGTAAAATTTGCCTTGCGACAAACTAAAGGCAAAATATTGTTTATTATTATACCTCTCGTGGTAACTCTAGCATCTTATAATCTTTTAATTACAGTGGCACGTGCCGGAGTGATTGAATGGTCATCAGGTGGCTTAAAACTTTTTTTTGATCTGTTTTATCCAATTGGTGATGTTGTAATTTTGGCAGTAGCTTTTATGCTTTTCAGTCTGTCTTATAATTTTCTTGGTGGTAGGTATAAGACAGCAGTATGGGTACTTATAATGGCTTTTGTTTTTAATTATTTTTCAGACTTTTTATTCTCGTATACAACTACAAAAGAAACATATTTCAATGGGCATTTTGTTGATTTTCTTTTTGCTACAACTATGTTTATTTTATCTCTAGGTCTGTCTATGTTAGATGTTAAACTTTTAAATAAAAATAAAGAATAAAAGTATAATTTTATGGACACAATTTTAACAATCCCAATAAGAATAATTAAGGAACAAGAACTCGTTATCGGTCCTTTGGCGTGGGAAGAAGCGACAAAAGTACCTGGACTTATGATTGATCAATCACATAGTTCTGTTTCTTTTTCTGGAGATGGAAAAGATATTATTAATCGTCTTGTCTTTCAATATGAAAGAATTTTCGGTCAAGCTTCACATGAGGTTTGTCGCGAAGCAGTGCAAGACTTAATAGCGGAGATGCCCCCAGAAGAAATTCCGTCCAGCTTAAGATAATATCATTATGTTAAACAATGATGACAAAAACCCCGTTACCCCAGCAGAATATAAAGAAATAACAGAAAAAATGTACAAGCAGAATCTCGAATTGGCGAGATTGTATAAAGAAGTTGATGGTTTAAACATCGACTTACAGGACCTGCTTAAGCAAAGAGAGTCCTTGGTCCATCTTGTTACCCACAAGGTCAAAGGTTCTTTCACTCGTACCAAGTATATTTTTGCCGGCATGCTTGATGGAACTTTTGGCGAGATTTCTCCAGAAGTTAAAAAACGTGCAGAGCAAGGACTCGAGTCAGACAATATGGGCATAGAGACGGTGGACTTGGTTTTGAGTGTCGCCAACATGCAAAAAGGCACAGTTAAATATGATATGAAGGAAATGGATTTCAAAGAAATAGTTCAGAAAACTGTTTCGGAAAAGAGTATTGCTGTGGGAATGAAGGGATTAAAAATAGAAACAGCAAAAAAAGAAGATTCCTATAGAGTTTTAGGCGACGCCTTCTGGCTCAAAGAAGCGATAAATAATTTGCTAGAAAATTCTATTAAATATACCAAGAAGGGTACTATCACCGTGGGGCTGGAAAAAAGTTCGGACAAAGTGGTGTTGTCTGTGCGGGATACGGGCGTTGGGATAACAGCTGAAGATAAAAATATTTTATTTACCGAAGGTGGACGAGGAAAGGATTCAGTCAGAGTAAACGTAGACAGCACAGGCTATGGTTTATATTCAGTGAAGCTTATTGTTGAAGCGCATAAAGGCAAAGTCTGGGCTGAGTCGGAAGGCGAAGGCAAAGGATCTACATTTTTCATCGAATTGCCTGTAGCCTAGAAGGAGATTAAAGCAATTGATTTATTTTACCGCTTCTAGGACTTTGGCAAACGAAATAGGGTGGTGTTCGGCTAGGTCTGCTAGAATTTTACGATCGAGTAGGATGTTTTTCTTTTTTAAATTGTCGATCAACTTGGAATAAGTTGTACCCAATTCTCGAGCTCCGGCATTTATTTTTATATTCCAAAGTTTTCTATTGTGCGATTTCTTGTCTTTACGATGAGCGAAAGCATAATTGCCAGCATGCAGGAGCGCATCCTTGGCCTGTCGTTCTTTCGTGCTTCGGCCATGACGCATGCCTTTCGTCTGTTTCAAAACACTTCTTCTTCTTTTCAACGCATGGACTCCTTTTTTTACTCTGGTCATATTTTT
>JBBUEH010000014.1:0-12949 GCA_038078255.1 Patescibacteria group bacterium | reverse complement strand
GATCCTTGGGTTCAAAAAGAGTGATTTGGAAATTATAATTTTTTCCCAATTCTAATTTTTCACGAAGCTTAGATTCAGAACTGAAGGTAGAATTATGCACCAGTCCAGCCACCCCTTCTTTGATAGACACTAAGGCGCCGTGTTTGTTGTATTTAATTACTACGCCCTTGATAATGTCTCCTTTTTTCAATTTCCCTTCGAATTCTTTCCATGGATTTTCTTTCAACGCTTTAATCGAAAGTGAAATTTTACCATCTTTTATTTCAATTACTTTTGCTTTGACTTTATCTCCCACCTTAAACATATTTCGAGGATCTTCCACCAGTCCCCAGTCGAGCTCGGAGATATGCACAAGCCCTTCCAGTCCGTCTTCTAGCTTGAGAAATACTCCAAAGTCCACCAGTCCCGCCACAGTGCAATCTAGTTCATCGCCCAGAGTGTATTTGCTCAGAATCTCCTTCTTCTCTTCGGGGTTGTTGTCCTTTTCCGAAAAAATCAATTTGCCTTCTTTTGGAAGGGTGGAGATAATCATGACGGAGATTTTTTGCCCCACCAATTTCTTCAATTCCTTTAATATTTTATCTTTATCTGAATCAAGCACTCGAGGATAATGATCCGCTTTGAGCTGGGAGGCAGGCAAGAATCCCTGAATCCCTTGCCACTCTAGGATTAATCCTCCCTTGTTGGCATCTTTTATTTCCAAACTCATGACTGTTTTATCCTTGATAGCTTTTTCGGCTTCGCTCCAGGTGAGCGCTTGTTTGGCTTCTTTCAGAGATAATTCTGTATAGCCGTCTTCGTTCTCTACTTCAACTATTTTTGCTTTAATAATATCGCCGATACTTATTTTTTTGATGATATCTTTCGCATTAATAAATTCTCGGCCGTAGATAATACCTGCGCCGAAAGGCGACAGGTCAACAAAAACAGATGATTTTTCCACGCTTATAACCCTCCCCTCAACCAGAGAATCAACCTCTGGCCTGCTGGCGCTTCGGTCCACTATTGATTTCAATACTAAATTTTCTTCCACTGCTAATACTGTTTCGTTTTTGATCATAAAATAAAATTCCGCCTAAAATGGCGGATTCGAGGCCTAGGTGTTACTTCGGCAAATGCCTCAGTAGGGTTACCCTAAATCCATGCTTTTAATCCCGACGATTCTGTCGGGACTCCGACCCTTTTAGGCGTCGGAGTAAATTCATACTACTCTAATTTTCCCAAAAATGCAAGTTTAACTAGCGGGAGGATGCGTAGGATCTGAATTTGTTTCCATTACTAATTGCGTCATTTTTTCTTTTAATGCTTTTGCTAATCCCAAATACATTAATGGAAATTGCCGCCAGCCTGTTTCGTTTCCGAGTCGAGCGACTTCTAGTAAATCTGCATCATTTGGATATTTTTTAAACCACTGTTCTTTTTCCTGTTGAATCAGGTGTTGGGTAGTGGGATTATTTATATTAAAAACTAAATTTTCCTTTCTAATACAGTCCTCAATCCGTTTAGCTATAGGTGTTCCTATTTTTATAAAATTAATCTTTACGTATACATTCACCCCATCAGGCACAGACCCGGGTGGTTTTTTGGAAATTTGCGTTGCAGGACTGATTGCAGAACCCACAAATTTTTTCCTGTTTCTTTTTCTGTATTCTTCTATGTCAACAAGTTCACCCATTCTTGCATTATAACCCTCAGAAATTTTTTAGCAACATCCCCTATCTTTTTACTAAAAAATTGAGTATAATGCACCTAATGATAATCACATATTTCGGCAAACAGTTTTTCAAAATTCAGAAAGGGGACTTGGTTCTCGCTTTTAATCCTGTCAGCAAAAGCTCTAAAACAGGCATCTCTACTAAGTTTGGCGCAGATATTGCTCTCATTACCACCAACCATCCTGACTATAACGGCCTAGAGCAATTAAGCCACGGTGAGCGAGAGCCCTTTGCTATTACCGGACCGGGGGATTATGAAGTGAAAGAAATCTTTGTGAAAGGCACTATATCGAATTCTGAGCTTGGTGGCAAGAAATACATCAATACTATTTATTCACTTACGGTGGATAATATAAACCTAGTATTTTTAGGAGCTCTCTCAGACGCAAACATTTCGAAAGATGCGCTTGAAGCGATAAATAATCCAGATATTCTTTTCATTCCAGTGGGTGGTAAAGATTTGCTTGATGCAAAAACTTCTGCCAAACTGGCATTATCTTTTGAGCCAAAGATGATCATTCCCATGGATTATGACAGCGTCACCCTGAAAGCATTTCTCAAAGAAACTGGTGAAGAAAAAGCCGAAGTGGTGGATAAATTGACATTAAAATTAAAAGATTTAGAAGGCAAAGAAGGAGAAATAGTCGTATTAAAAGCAACATAACAGACAGTGCCTTAGACTCTGTACAGAGTCTAAGGCACTGTCTGGAAAAAAATTATGAAAAGAATTATTCATCATATTAGAAGACAGCCCGAGGAAGTTCGCAGACATATTCTGCATGTTTTGACTATTGTTTTTGCTGTGATTCTTTTATTTTTCTGGGTTTATTCTTTAGGGACGAACATTACTAACCCGGACACTCAGGCAAAAATAAATAATGACTTGAAGCCTCTTTCGGCCCTGAAAGGTAATATTATTGGCGGCTATCAGAGCATAACAGAGCCTAATCAAGAGACAGAAAAAACGGAAGAGTAATTATGGCTAAACAATCTTTAGAGTTAAATAAAGAAAACAAAAGGGATACCATTCTTCCGGTGGATGTGGTGACGGAAATGAAGGAGTCGTATTTGGCTTATGCCATGTCGGTCATCACTTCTCGAGCCTTGCCGGATGTGCGAGATGGCTTGAAGCCCGTCCATCGAAGAATTCTTTTTGCGATGCACGAAATGGGACTCACTGCGTCCTCTCGTTTTAGAAAATCTGCGGCGGTGGTTGGAGATGTTTTGGGAAAATATCATCCCCACGGAGATGTGGCGGTTTATGATTCGATGGTGGGCATGGCGCAGGAATTTTCTTATCGTTATCCTTTTATTTTAGGGCAAGGCAATTTCGGTTCGATCGATGGAGACAATGCGGCGGCCATGCGATATACGGAAGCTAAAATGTCTAAAATTTCGAGCGAGCTCTTGCGAGATTTAGAAAAAGAAACAGTGGACTTTCGCCCTAATTATGATCAAACTCGCAAAGAGCCAATCGTTTTTCCTTCTTCTGTTCCAGCGCTTCTTTTAAACGGCACCTTGGGTATTGCTGTGGGTATGGCGACGAATATTCCGCCACATAATTTAGCGGAAGTACTTGACGCTACAGGATATTTAATTGAGCATGAAGATGCTACGACGGAAGATTTAATGCAATTCATCAAGGGTCCGGATTTTCCAATCGGAGGAATAGCTTATGGATCGAAAGACCTGCTTCACGCCTATTCTTCGGGGCGGGGCGGAGTAGTCTGTCGGGGCGAAGCAGAAATTACAGAAGATAAAAATGGCAATCCTCAAATTGTCATCACTTCCATTCCATTTCGAGTGAATAAATCAAATTTAATCATGGCTATCGCAGAGTTGGTTCAAGAGAAAAAACTCGAAGGGATTAAAGGGCTTCGAGATGAATCGACGAAAGATATTCGCATCGTGATTGATTTGAAAGGAAATTCGCATCCGGAAAAAGTTTTAAATTACATTTACAAAAATACTCAACTTGAATCAAATTTTAATTTCAATATTGTTGCTTTAGTAGACGGTGTGCCCCAGACGCTTTCCTTGAAGTCTATTCTAGAGCAATTTATTTTACACCGCAGGGAAGTAGTAAAGAGACGAAGCGCCTATGATCTGCGCAAAGCAGAAGAAAGAGAACACATTTTACTGGGTTTGAAAAAAGCGCTTGATAAAATTGACCAAGTCATAAAAATAATTCGCAGTTCAAAAGATTCGCAGATTGCCAAGGTTAATTTAATAAAAGAATTTAAGTTTTCAGATTTGCAAGCGACTGCTATTCTCGAGATGAAACTTTCCAAACTTGCTGGGCTGGAAAGGCGGGCAGTAGAGGATGAGTTGAAAGAAAAACAGAAATTTATCGCCGAGATGAAAGACATTTTAGCTAGCGCTAAAAAGATTTTAAAAATAATTGCCGGAGAATTGAAAGAGATCCGTGAAAAATACAATGATGAAAGAAGGACGAAAATAGTAAAAGGAGGGGTCAAAGAAATTTCCGATGAGGACTTGGTGCCGGAAAAAGAAACGATGCTGGTCTTGACCGCTGGTGGGTATGTGAAGTGCACCGATCCATCTGAATATCGCGCGCAGAAACGAGGTGGAGTCGGGGTAATTGACCTCGAGACCAAAGAAGAAGATTTCGTCACGATGCTTGTTTCGGGTTCGACTCATAGTAACCTCCTTTTCTTTACGAATCTGGGAAAAGTATATCAAATGAAAATGTATGATATTCCGGAAGGCCGTCGGGCCACGAAGGGCAAGTCGATTATGAATTTTCTCTCTCTAGGAAGTGAAGAAAAGGTTAATTCAATTTTAGCCATGCCGAAAGATAAAGATAAAATTGCTTCTCTGATGCTGGTGACGAAGAATGGCACAGCCAAGAAAATGTCTTCGGAGAGTTTTAAAGATGTCCGGCGCAGTGGGATTATTGCTATTCGACTAGATAAAAACGACAGTCTGATTTCAGCTCTGACAACCGAAAAGGGCAATGAGGTTATGATTGCAACAGCCGAGGGTCAGTCTATTAGATTTAAAGAGTCTGAGGTGCGCGAAATGGGCAGGACAGCAGGCGGAGTGACTGGTATAAAATTAAAAAAAGGTGACGAAGTCATAGGTGTCGATGTAGTGAAAAAGTCTGTCGAAGGGGGCGCTTTTCTCACGATGAGTGCTAATGGTTTCGGTAAGAAAACAAATTTAAAAGAATATAAAATACAAAAACGAGGTGGTTCTGGGGTGAAAACTGCGAAAGTGACCAATAAAACAGGCAAGCTCATTGTAGCAAAAGTTCTAACTGGCGAAGAAGAAGAATTAATTGCCATGTCCAAGAAAGGTCAAGTCATTCGTACCGCTTTAAAAAATATTTCATCCCTCGGTCGACAGACTCAAGGAGTAACCATCATGCGTCTCCGCGCTGGCGATGGCATCGCCTCCCTCGCCTGCATTTAAACCACACATGTCAAGGGGAGTCCTTGACATTAGCATTTTAAAAATTATGGACAAATTACCAAAATTTACCAGAGAAGTGGTAAGACGCCCTCGTTCTGCGCCGAAAACAAATGAAATATCAGGTTATGATTTTGAAGATAATATCAAAGAAGCGGGAGATGCTCAGGATTATTATATAAATATAAAAGCTATTTTATTAGAGCAATATTTAGATATTGAAAAAAATATAAAAGTTTTAGAGATTTGGAAGTGGTAATGCGATATTTCTTAATTACTTGAGAAGTAAGGGAGTAGATGCTGTTGGTGTTGATGTTAGACCTTGTGGGGGAGGTACTTCACAAGTTCTTGCACGCATAGAGCAGTTACCTTTTGAGGATAATAAATTTAGTGTCGTTTTATCATTAGGTAATGTTTTTGATCAGTTGATCTACAATCAAGATCACGATCTCATGATGCGTGAAATTCATAGAGTTTTAAAACCGAAAGGGTTTTATTTAGGATATGGATTTGCAAAAATTAAGGCTTGGCCGATTGAAGGTTTTGTCTTACTTTTACAACCGGGAGCTGGGGATGATTTCACATATCGTCATTTATACCAAAAATCCTAAATATTAAAAACGTCAAGGGGAGTCCTTGACATTGAAGTTTAGCGTCTGTTCTATAAAATTTTTAACATTTCCGAAAGTTTCCAATAAAAATTCTTTACTGACTACCGGCAAATTTCTATTTGAAGCGTAATCATTATAACTACTCCATTGATAGTCTTTTGGATGCTTCACTAACTTATCTTTCACTGGATTCATATGAATATAACACGGTGTCCATATGAACTGAGGATGATTTTTCATCAAGACAGCTTTAAAACAATCTTGAAATACATGTCCAACTCTTTTGTATTTTTTGTTTATATACATAGCATAACTTGTGCAAAGTTTTGAAATTAATTTTGAAATAGGAATATCTCCAACTTGTTCAATAAGTAAATGAAAGTGATTTGGCATGAGACAAAAAGCAAAAATTCTGAAATTATTTTTACCCATCTCAATAATTCTTATTCTGGAATAGGGCATAGCAGTTAGTTTTTCTTGGTTCAAGTCTTTTTCATTAAACCCCAAACATAAGCCAAGCCTATGTAAGAATGCTTTATAGTCTTGTTCGTCAAAAAATATTTTCTCTTTATTATTACCACGATTATAGATATGGAAAATTGATCCAGACGCAAATTTTTTGTAATCTCTATTTTTCATTCATTAAGTATAACATGTCAAGGGTTCCCCTTGACATGTTAATGTTGATAACTTTTATATAAAAAATGTGTTTTTGTAGTACAATATGCTGATGTTCTCCGATCCGGTGAAAAATTTAAGAGCTTTGGGATTGCACGAAGATAGTATTGTGGCAGATCTTGGCGCCGGGACTGGGTATTATTCTATCGCCGCCGGAAGGCTGGCCACTAGGGGAAAAGTCTATGCGATTGAAATAGTGAAAGATTTTTTAGAAACCATAAAACATAAAGTAAAAGAAGCGCATCTCCAGAATGTAGAAATTATTTGGGGAAATGTAGAAAAGCTCGGCGGGACAAAAATAAAAGATGGTGTCATCGATGTAGTGATAGCTTCTAACATTCTTTTCCAGGTGGAAGACAAAGAAAATTTTGTTTTAGAAATAAAAAGAATCTTGAAACCCAAAGGCAGGATACTTTTGGTGGACTGGTCTGCTGATTCTCCCATTATGGGTTCGAAGCACGCTGTGGCTAAAAAGAAAGCATTTGAAATGTTTGAGAAAAAGGGTTTTATTTTGGGGCGGGAGATTGATGCGGGAGCGCATCATTATGGTATGATATTAGTGAAGTCATAATATGAAAGGAAATTTTCAATTAATCAGTATAATAATATTCATTGCTCTAGCGGTCTTTGGTGTTTTGGTTTTTTCTGGCGCCATACCTCTTGGAAATGATAGCGCGCCGGGAGCTCTTGGCACTGTCACTCTGTGGGGAACAGTGAAATCTGCGACCTTGTCGCCTCTTTTGGAAAAATTTAATGATGCCAACCAATCTTTCATCTTACAATATGTAGAAAAATCTGAAGATACTCTAGATGAAGAATTACTCGAAGCGTTGGCCGACGGCAAAGGTCCGGATCTTTTTTTTCTGCCCGATGATTTGGCCTTTCATTATGCTAATAGAATTTTTACTATTCCATACGAAAGTTATCCGCTCGCTTCGTTTAAAAATAGCTTTGCCGGCGCCGGGGAAGTATTTCTAACTTCCGCTGGCATTATGGCTTTTCCTCTTTCGATTGATCCATTGATGATGTATTTCAATCGTAGTATTTTAGATGCGAATGCGGTCGTCTATCCGCCAGTGTCTTGGGAGGAAGTATCGGCGCTTATTCCGATTATTACCCAGAAAGATGATTCGAATAAAATAATAAAAAGCGCCGTGGCCTTAGGACACTTTTCTAATGTTGTTCATGCCAAGGACATCTTGGCTACTTTGTTTCTGCAAGGGGGAAATCCTATTGTAGTAGAGAAAGATGGATTTTTCAATTCTAGTTTGAAAGAGTTTTCTTCGAAAAATAATCCCGCTTCGACCTTGAAATTCTTTATTGATTTTGCTGATCCGAATGGGAGCGTTTATTCTTGGAATAAATCTTTCCCCAATTCCGATCTGGCTTTTTCAAGAGAGGATTTAGCATTTTATTTTGGTTTTGCCAGTGAGCTTCCAACGCTCGTCAATAGAAATCCGAATCAGAACTTTTTCGTTGCGCCTTTTCCTCAAATTCGCAATGCTAGTTTTAAATTGACTACTGCTCAGGTTACGGGCATCTCCATCTTGTCTTCTTCTAGAAATTTCAATACAGCCTTGACGGCGGCCAGTCTGCTCTCCACAGGAGATTTTGCAAAAGAATATGCTTTAGCCCTCGGGCTTCCGCCAGCTCGTCGGGATTTACTCAAAACAAAACCAAAAGATGCTTATTCTCCGATTTTTTACGACTCAGCTTTGTTTGCTCGGACTTGGCTTGATCCATCGCCGAAAGATACCAATGAAATTTTCCGCAGAATGATTGAGACTTCAATCTCGAACAGCGCATCTGTCGACGATGCGATATCCGACGCTGATTCAAGACTTAATTTATTATTGCTCAAATAAAATGAAACAATTTTTTATTTCTGTTTTTATCTTTTTAATCCTCCTTTTGCCTGTTTTTTCTGCTGTCGCTTATGACCCCTTGAAAGGATTAATTCCTTGTAGTAATACAACAGAAGTAAAAGAAGGTTCAGCCACCCCCAAGGGAGAGTGTGATTTCTATGCTTTCATGAAGCTCGTAGATAATGTAATCAAATTCCTTCTTTTCTACATGGCCGTACCTATCGCCGCTCTAATGTTTGCTTACGCAGGATTTCTGATGGTTACTGCGGGTGAGGAAGCCGCCAGCGCCAGGACGAAAGCGAAAGGTATTTTCACCAATGCTCTTTTCGGGCTAGTCCTGGCCGCCGCCTGTTGGCTCATAGTGAAAGCCATCTTAGACATTTTGGGATACAAGGGAAATTGGATTGGATTTTAAGATGATGTATAATGTGATTATGAATCTTATAAAGAAAAATTTAGATAAATTTATTTTGATGGCTTATATAATTATACCCACTGTTTCTTTTGCTCAAGTGAAAGGAGGTGCTCCGTGTTCTGTTTCGGGAAAAATTTGCAACCCCATAGCTCCCATAAACACCATCCAAGAATTCATTCAAATTTTTTTACAAGGTGTGCTGAGGATAGGCATTCCTATTCTCGCATTGGCCATCATTTATTGCGGTTTTCTTTTTGTGCAAGCTCAAGGCAAACCGGACGAATTAACTAAAGCCAAAGACACTCTGCTTTATACTTTAATAGGCGCAGCGATACTCCTAGGGTCGTGGGCTATCGCTATCCTTATTTCAGAAACAGTGCTTGCGCTTTAAACAATTATCAATTAAACATTAAGAATCATGAAAAAAAAATTAGCAAAATTTGTTCCAATATTCCTACTGATAACATTTATTCCGTTGGTGGTTTCTGCCCAGGTGCAGGGTCCATGTCGCGCATGGGGTGGTTTAAATGCTGTCCTTTGTAAGCTCAGCGAAATTTTTAGGGCCGTTGTGCCTGTTTTGATCGCCTTGGGAGTGATTTACTTTGTTTGGGGAGTGATTACTTATGTTATTGCGGACAGTGAAGAAGCGAAGAAAAAAGGAAGAGACACAATAATTTTTGGTATTATCGGTTTAGCTGTTATAATTAGTGTCTGGGGACTGGTCTATCTGATTACTGCGACTTTTGGAATAGATAATCCTGCTCCCAGAAATATTCAAAATTTATTACCTTTTTAAACCATGAAAAAACAAATAAAAAAATTAGTAAAATTTATTCCATTATTTTTATTTATAGCTCTAACTCCCCTTATCACTTTTGCTCAAAGTGGTGAGGTTCTGATGGAGAACGCCCCGGATGGCTTAAGCGGTATATTGCTTAACATAGGTGATCTTCTGAGCGCCATTCTTCCAGTGTTGGTTGCCTTTGGAGTCATTTATTTTATTTGGGGAGTAATCCTATATGTGATTGGAGATAGCGAAGAAGCCAAGAAAACAGGCAGAGACAAAATAATCTATGGCATCATTGGTTTGGCGGTGATTATCAGTATTTGGGGGCTGGTATATCTTATCCAAGATACTTTGGGAGTGGGGCAAGATGCCGCTCCCGATGTTACTAACTTAGTCACTCAAGCATCAGGCACTTGTACTTTGGGTCCTAAGTTTCAGGGTCTGCTGAATTATGCTACCTGTATTATTGGCAGTTCGGTCATTCCTTTTATTTTTGCTATCGCCATGGTCTTTTTCATCTGGGGCGCAGTGAAGTTCTTTATCATTGACTCGGACGAAGAAGCCAAGAGGGAACAGGGCAAACAGTTTATGCTTTGGGGAATTATTGCTTTAGCGGTCATGATTTCCGTTTGGGGTTTGGTGAATGTTCTGGGAGTTACTTTTAACATCAACACGACATATTTGCCCCAGGTCAAACCCTAGCCTTTTGTTTTTTAATTGGGTTGGTGGTATAATTATTAGGTCGTTTAATTATTAACATTATTAGTTTAGCGTCGCACTTTAGTGGACGATTGTGCGACATGATTTCGTAAAATCACATGAAAAATAAATTAATGGTTTTGTCGGGTTTTGTTTTAGGCCTAGCGCCGGTCATAGCGTTGGCGCAGACTACTGGTGGTAGGCCTACTGTGTGTACAAGTGGCGCGATTTCGACCATACAAGGAATATTGTGTAAAATCGGCGAAATTTTTGGCGCAGTGATCCCTATTTTAATCGCTTTGGGAGTGATTTATTTTATTTGGGGAGTTATTTCTTATGTTATTGCGAGCGATGAAGAGGCGAAGACGGCTGGCAGAGACAAAATAATCTATGGCATCATTGGTTTGGCAGTGATCATTGCTGTCTGGGGTTTAGTGAAGATTTTGACGAATACCTTTGGACTTAACAACACGCAGAACATTGTTTATCCAACTGTGCCTTATTAATAGTGAATATGGATTTTTTCTCCACTAAAGTAGCTTATGCGAACCGTTTTGATGATTTCTTAAAGAATGTGAACAGTGAGATTGTAAACCCACTAATCACATTACTTTTTGCTTTGGCCGTTGTCTATTTCCTCTATGGTGTTTTTGAATTTATTTCCAATCAAGAAAACGAAGAGAACAAGACAACAGGCAAGAGCCACATGCTTTGGGGGGTTATCGGAATTACCATTATGATGGGTGTGTGGGCTATCTTGAATCTTGTCTTGAGTACGATCGGTGTAGACAGTGATATAAAAATAAATCAAAGTGGAAACCAGGGCTCAGTGCAAATTAATTTGCCTAAATATACTCCCCCATAAACCCCTCCTAGCCTCCCCTTGTCAAGGGAGGTAAATACAAATGCTTCCCCCTGACAAGGGGGATTTTGGGGGTTGAATTTTGAAACAAAAAAAGGACGGCCCGTGGGGTCGTCCTTTCGTTTTTGCGTGTGGGCGACACGCTGATATTACGAGCCCTGCGCTGGCCTAATGCGCTATTTGAGACCGTGCGTTGACCAGACGCTGTAGGTCGAAAAGAACTAATTTACTGAAACTCGGACCACTTCCATGATCCGAACCCAAGCCTTTGTGCTTGGGTCTTGCGATGTGATTTCCACATCGCCTGTTCCTCTCGAGTCCGGGACAGTTATGGTCCCTTTTCCCGAGTACTCCACCGGCTTAGTAAGGCCGGGGAATTTTAACGAAATCGCTTCTGCCTGCGTTTCGAGCTCAAATTTAAAATCGAGCGCATAAACGCAGGGGGTGAAGCACTCGTGTCGTAACACACGAGCGTCCACCATCCGTGCCGGCGCCGCCGTAGCGGGCGCCGAGGTTCCCGGGCTACCTGCCGGCGGGGTGGACGAGGGAGGAAACAGCGATCCAAAAAAGTCGCTTACTGTTTCCCTGATCTCAGTGCCCATGCGTTTGGCGACTTTGTCGCCAACAACGGCTTTTTTTGCCGTGTCGGCGATGACCGGAGCGATTCCTCGCCCCTCGGAAGTTGCTTGATCCGCCTCCTCCCATTTTGTAGTGGGGGCCGGAATCGGCGCAACTGCCATGGGCGTTGTCGCTTTCGGCCGAGCGAACTCGGCTACTCTTGGCAGTTCCCTTGCGATGAAAAGGAATGCCAGGGTAGCGCCGAAAATGATTCCCGCCGGTTTCCATTTGCCGTTGGCCGTCAGGACCGAAATCCCAACAGATAAAACAAAAAGTGCGACCCAGATCAAGAGGTCCGTGGGTATCCCGGAGGGATAGAGCCAGAACCGGGAACCAAGCGCAAGAAAGGTAGTGAAGGCGTAGTTGTTGCTCACGCCAATCACCGAAGTTCCGATCATCATCACGCCCGTGAGGGTCGTGAAAAAAATCAAGAACCATTTCATGCCAGCGGTTATTCCTCCTCCGCTGGTAGAGGGGGTTGATGGGCTCAACCCTAGCCACCCGAAATGCCGAGCGAGCTTGTACAGCCCGTACAGCACTCCGCCGCCGACGGCCGTTGTCCAAAACGGCCACCCGAAACTGCTGGACACCCAGTACGTTACCAGGGCCAGAAGAACAATTTTAATTAACACGATAGTCTCCTTGTTGTTGGGGCGGGCATGGGCTCAAGCCCGCCCCGCCCTGGTTATTTACAGTACTTTGATGCGCCTTCCGTAAAGACATCTACGCCTTCCGGAAAGTCGCATCCAAATTTCTTCATTCGGGGGTCATTAACCCCCAGGACCTTGTCGATCGTCTTATCGAGAACTTTCCCGACATCGATTCCCAAGCCCTTACCGCTTTTGTCGTCGCCTCCAAGGAGACTGTCAACGGCGCCTTTGATAGTGTCGAAGATGCCTTTACCGGCCACCCTCACCAGTTCATTGCGGCGTTTCCGCTCGAGTGCGTTCGCACGGTCGAGCTGTTGTTTCGAAGGTGAGAGGTTATTCTTCGAATCCTCTATGTACCTCCGAAAGTTGTGCGCTTCCGCGAAGAGCACTTTCGCACCCCCCACATCGGTCGCCTTAGGCTTTTGCTCGAGTTCCTTGAGCTTGTTATCTACCTTGTTACAGGCGACGCAAGCCAATAAGAGCACGAGCAAGGGAAGTAACAATTTCGTTCGCATCACTTTCCTCCTCCCAGTACTTTCTTAATGATCTCAAAACCGACTTCACCTGATATCCACCTAGTTAGTCCACCGAGGACCACTTTCTTCTCTCCACCCGGT
>JBBUEH010000013.1:0-41561 GCA_038078255.1 Patescibacteria group bacterium | reverse complement strand
CTCAGTTGGAATCGAACCAACATCGCAAACTCCGCAAGCTCGCATTCTATCCATTAAACTATGAGGGCTTTGTATTCTTCTCTATTTTAGGTTAACAGTTTTTCACTCAAAATCCAAGCGTTGACAAACTAAGTTAAAGGGTGTATAATAAAAATATGTTTCACGAAAAAATAAATTTCCGCCGAAAAATTATTTTATCTATATTTTTAATGGTCTTTTGGGCTATGGGATTCTTCCCTCTCATCGTCAACGCAGCCAGCGAACCAACTGTTACCACGAGAAATGCTAATTATATTACTAGCGCCAACGCAACCCTTAATGGGTCAGTCGATGGTAATAATGACTCCACTCGTGCTTGGTTTGAATACGGCACAACCAGAAGTATGAACGAAACCACTCCCCGAAAATCCACTGGTGATGACTATGAGAATTTCAATATTGATCTCGACAACTTGCGTGAAAACACTATATATTATTTCCGGGCTGTGGCACGAAATTCTGAAGGTACTGATTATGGAAATATTTTTTCATTCAGAACCGCTCCTTCAAATAATAATTACTACAACTATCCCAATATAAATTATTCGAACTATGCATATTATGATTACCCCAACGACCCTCAGTATTACAACCAACCGACAAATTCCACCATTCCGACAGCCATCACAGAACCCGCCTCCAAAATTGCAGGCAATAGCGCAGAGTTAAATTCTCTAATTTTGACTTCCATAAATAATCCTACAAGATCTTGGTTTGAATGGGGTAGAACTCAAAACTTGGGCTCTAAAACAGAGGCGCTGTTCCTCGGAACCTCTCCATCCACGAGACATGTCCACACCCTTTCGGGCCTCTCGCTTAATACCACATACTATTTCCGGGCCGTGGCAGAAAATTCCTATTTTAGAAATATCGGCTCCATTTTAAGTTTCAGAACAAATGCAAATTTTGCCAATACAAACACTGTTATAATAATCGAAGAGCCTGTCGAAACCAGAACAACTGTCATCCAAGAAGTTCCCCCTACAAAACCTGTTGAAGTTAAAACCAGCGAATTAGTGGCGCCACTCGGAGCCACTGCTCTTGTTGGAAGTCCGTTTTTCCCAGGAAATATCATCGAGTGGTCAATCTTGATCATTCTTGTGTTAATTCTAATCATGCTTGTAAAGCCATATGCGAATAAATAAATACCTGGCGCTGAAAAAAATCTCAACCAGACGAGGGGCAGACGAATTAATAAAAAATAAAAAAGTTTTTATTAATGGCAAGCTTGCGCTCCTCGGTAGCAAGGTGGATGAAAAAGATAAAGTGGAAGTAAGGGGCTATACTCCTAAAGCATATGTTTATTTCGCTTACAATAAACCCGCCGGTATTGAAACAAGCTCGCCCCAAGCAGAACTTTTTTCCATAGGTAGGCTTGATAAAAATTCTCATGGACTTTTAATCCTTACTAATGACGGACGCATTACTGATCAACTACTAAACCCAAAATATGTTCATGAAAAAGAATACCTAGTGAAAACCAAAGAGAAACTCCGTTCAAATTTCAAACAGAAAATGGAGGCGGGGGTGAACATCGAAGGCTATATGACAAAAAAGTGTAGTGTTAAAATACTAAACGAAAATACTTTTAGAATAGTGTTAACCGAGGGCAAGAAACACCAAATCCGCCGAATGTGCTCTGCGCTCTTCCAAGAAGTCGCCGATCTAAAGCGAGAAAGAATTATGAATATAAAACTCGGCAACTTAAAACCAAACGCTACAAGAGAAATTAGGGGAGAAGAATTGGAAACTTTTCTTGATTCTTTAAATAAAAAGCTTTAAGCTGTATGTATGTATGATCAATGGCCGAAAAAGTTGCAAGATGAATCTAAATCGAATGAGGTGCCTGGCATATATTCGGACATCCTAACAAAGCGCACTATATATAACGAGCTAGAGATACCAGAGTTTGCACAGAGAGAGCGAAAAAGAACTACGGTAGATCGAAACGCCAAATTTACTCAATTTTCGGATGAGTGGTTCGGTCAACGCCAAATGTTAGCTGAAGAAGGTAAAGGAGCTCTACTACTAGCGGATCAGCTGTTTGTTCCCGATGAGCTAGGAGGCAAAAGTCCATATCAAATACTGGGTGTACCCGATGGAGATTTTGTAGAAGCCCACAAATCCTACCGAATGCTAATGCGCACTTTGCACCCTGATGTAGTAGGCATGGCAATAAATAATGCAATCGACAAGATCATGGGTGGCTCGAAAGCTGTATGGAAACAGTTTGAAGAGTTTTTAAAAATTTTTTCTGAGTGGCAAGAACACAAACCAAAAGTCCTCAAGGATGAAGAGTTATCGGCGCTTAGCGAAGATAAGAAACAAAAATACATAGACGCCTACAAAGCATGGGAGAATGAGAAACCAAGCGAGGGTAGCATAGAAACGGTACGGCAAGAGATTAAAGCAAGTGCCGAAAAAAAAGCGATAGTATTAAACATTGCATGGGGTCAGATCAAAAAAGGGCTTTCCTTCGAAAATATTATTGGTGCTATGCTGCACTGGGATACGAGCCTCGGCGACAGTTACAGGGGCATATATTATTTAGATCCTCTTCAGACTATTAATCTTGAAGCTGATGCGAAAATATACAGAAATCTTGACTGTACAGTTACAGATGACGGCGAGTTATTTTTAGAGAAGGCACAGCCGGCATATTTGCACTTTGCCTCGGGCTTTGACAACCGTATCGGCATCTATGAAGGATTCAGGGGATTCTATCCTCTCAAGCATCTCTTCGCTTTTTTAGAGCACCGGGACGGACGGACGATACACCATGCGCTTCTTTCCGATATCGCTGAAGAATATGAGTTGACGGGTTTTCAGATAGGAACACTTCAGGACCTTACGAAGGCGAATGTCGATGCAGAAAAAATTTGCGAGGAGCTAGGAATAGTCCGACAATTCGACTTACCCCATCAATATGGTCATGATACTGTCCCCATTAAAAATATCATTGAAGACATTGTCACCGGCGACACATTAGACCAGGCTCAAATCGAGCACTATGTGAAGGCCGGATACACGCCCGAGACACTTACTGCGCTTACAAGTTTTGTACTGTCAGAGAAGCCACTAGCTGAACAAGCCACTAGAAACGATGAAAACAAGAGTATATACAGTGTCGCAAAATCTGTATCTAAATCATTTGTGGAAGCTAGAGAAAGTAAAAAACTGCGGTCATCAACACAGCCTAATAAATACAGTCCTCAAAAAAATGTCGCAAGCAAAATCACAGATAGATTGTTAGAATTGCAAAACAGACCTCACGAGTTTGTAGAAACAATCCGGGATATTCAAAAAGGTCCGACCTACTGGCTTCATGAAAGTGATACTGTGAGATATCGTGTTGGCATCGAGTTTGAACAGGATGGTTTGCGATTAGTACTGCCGGTACAAACGGAGGGTAATAACTACGATTTTTCTTTGGTAACAGAAGTTTTTTTTAATCCGGCTGATTTAGCAATTATGAAAGAGATAGCGTATGGACGAAGCATTACAGGAACACTACCAAAGGCGATAGCAGGGGCTTGACAGAGTAGTTTTAAATATGATATATTATGAACACAAAGTAGGTCGTAGATCCTGAGAGTCTAGTTAAGGCTTGACTCGAACGGATAAAGAAAAGAGTCGATTTCGTAGAACACTTTTGTAATTTACAAATAATCAAAAAAATCAATGACTGGTACAATAAAACGATTGACTCCAAATGGTTTCGGCTTCATTACAGCAGAAGGACTTGCAAAGGATTTATTCTTTCATAGTAATTCTCTGGTGGGCGTAACCTTTGACGAGCTCAAAGAAGGTGATGCCGTTTCTTTCGAAACAGCTGAATCACCAAAAGGATTGAATGCGGTGAATGTGCAACGAGCATAATATTTATCCCAAACAAAAAACACCTCAAAATTTTATTTGGGGTGTTTTTTGTTTTTTTTAATGTCCTTTACCTCCGAGCGCCCATCTTTTCAAAAGATCGTAACTATCCTCTCCGCAAATCCATTGGTGAGTTTTCGTATTATAGAAAAAGGGTACCCCACCACAGAAATCTTTATCCAATTCCAAGAGACGCTTTTCGTTTTCTTTATTGTGCCAGACTTCCAAACTTTCAACTTTAATACCTTCTTCTTTTTCTAACTTTTCCACGAGCTCATGCATACACACACAGTGCGGGCACTCTGTTCCATAAAATTCTAATAAGTGACTCATTATTCTTTGACCAATTTAGACAGACGAGATTTCTTACGAGCGGCATTATTCTTTTTAATCACTCCCTTTTGCGCAGATTTATCTATCGCTTGATAAACATTCGACAGCATTTTGCGAGCTTCAGCCTTATCTGTTTTAGATAATTTCTCCATTTTCTTGATCATTTCTTTCATCACTCGTTTTCTCTGGTCATTAAAGGCTTTCTTGCGCAGAGATCCTCGAACTGCTTTTTTAGCTGACTTTGTTATGGGCATATGTTTAATTTAGCAGAAAACACAAGAAAACACAAATATGGTATGATTTATATCATGATCGGAAGCATTAGGGGAAAAATTATATTCAAGACAGAGAAGTTTATCCTGGTCGAGACGGGTGGGGTAGGATATAAAATAAATGTATCCTCTGATACTTTAACAAAAATAAAAAAACTCGACGAGGAAATTTTTCTTTTCATTCACACGCATGTGCGAGAAGATATTTTAGATTTATATGGATTCTTGGAGAAACCAGAATTGGAATTCTTTGAAATGCTCATCGGTGTTTCTGGCATTGGGCCGAAGGGGGCGTTAGTCATCCTGGGAGTTACTTCCATCGAAACATTAAAAAAAGCCATTCGCACTAATGACACAAGCTATCTCACGAAAATTTCTGGCATCGGCAGGAAAACTGCAGAGAAGATTGTCATCGAATTGCGAGATAAAATAACCAAAGAAGGCGGTGAACAAGAAGGCGCATCTCTTCAGGGAGAACTCGACGCCCTAGAAGCATTGAAGTCCCTCGGCTATTCCCAGCATGAAGCTCGTGATGCGTTGAAAAAAGTTTCTGGAACTTTAGACACCAATGTAAAAATCCGCGAAGCCTTGAAAGTCTTGGGAGGGAAATAAAATTAAAATATGCCAGAACTTCCAGAAGTAGAAACAACTGTACGAGGGCTGAAAAAAACCATCAGAGGTCTGGTAATAAAAGATGTTTGGACAGATTTAAATACCAAGGACAAGTGCCAGAGAGATAATGTGGCAAATGTTCAATATTTTAAAATTTTTAGAAAAGAGATCTTGGGGGGGAAAGTTTTATCCATAGAGAGAAGGGCAAAAAATATCTTGATTAATATTTCTGGAGGTAAAACAATTTTAGTGCATTTAAAAATGACCGGATATCTTTTTTGCGGGGAAAATCCAAAAATTAAATTTGCTCATGTAATTTTCACTTTATCTAATAAAAAATATTTAATTCTTTCAGATATGCGTAAATTCGGAAAGATCACCCTGCTTAATACGAAAACCGCCCACGAGACAAAACATCTGAACAACCTGGGCCCTGAGCCGCTCGAGAAACAATTTATAATTAATAATTTAAAGTCACGAATTCTTCAAAAACCAAATGGGAAGATAAAAACAATCCTGATGGACCAAAGCATCCTTGCTGGTATTGGCAACATCTATTCTGACGAGATACTCTGGCGGGCCGGAGTGCATCCCAAGAGAAAAGTTTCGAGCATCAAAGAAAAAGAATTAAAATTAATTTTCCAAGCCCTAAAAGAAACTTTGCGCAAAGGCATAAACTTCGGTGGAGATTCCACTTCGGATTATCGCAATATTCATGGATTGCCTGGAAAATTCCAACTCCATCACGAAGCCTACCGGCGAACTGGTGAAAAATGTAGAAAAAAGAACTGTAAGGGCATCATAAAAAGAAAAGTAATAGCTGGTCGAAGTGCGCATTTTTGTGACCTACACCAACTATAAAACCCTGAAGAGAAAAACTCCAAGCGCCACAGAAACATTCAAGGATTCTTTTTTGCCACGCATCGGGATTTCGGCTATGACATCGCATTGTTTTAGAATATTTTTCGGAATTCCGGTGACCTCAGTACCGACGATGAAAGCATTTTTACTTTTTAATTTAACTTTTCTGTAATCTATCGAGTTTTTATCTTGCTCGATGCCAATAATTAAAAACTTTCCCCGCTTCAAGCTACGCATGAGGGCAGGCAGGCTTTTTTTAGCTTCCCATTCTATGAATTCCTCTGCCCCGAGCGCAGACTTTACCAAGTCTCCCCTCTTTCTACCAAATCTATCAAGGGGCGTAGCCGTATAGCCCGTCAAATAAATTTTATTTATTCCCACTGCATCCGCCGTACGAAACATCGCCCCGACATTTTCCACGCTTCGAATATTGTGCATTATTAAGATGTTTTTTGACATAGATACATCTTAACCTAAAATATCTATTCAGTTAAATAACCCTCGTAGGCATTGCTGTATGCTTTTACTATAATCCTAAAAGCGAAGAATCCAGCGACAATTGTTAAAATAAGAAAATATATAAGTGTTTTATTTATTTGATACATGTCTATATTTTAGCATGTTTAGAATTATTTGTGCAGGGAACAGGATTTAATTATAACCATATTTTCCGACCGTTTCTATATGGAGAGTTTATACAACAAGCTACTATTCATCAAGGCAATGCAGAAAGACGAACAGAGTACACAGGGACAGATTTAGTTTATTGATTATTTTGTAGCCTGACTCAAAAGATTGTGGTCACTCATAAATGTTTTTATTTCTTCCATACACAGCTTAGCTAATCTAATCAATTCAAACTTTTCCCCTCCAGACTTCAGCCCCCAGTTGTATTTAGCCTTAGTTATTGATGATGTCTGGGGCCGACTACTTCCTATTCGTAAAACTGGCACCATTACCGTAACAGAATGACTTACAACACTAGAATCACCATATCTTTTTCTACTATCAATCCTGAGGTGCTTTCGTCTGTTTGCCAAGCCCGCACACACACTTAGGTTTTTATCATTTTCAAATAGTTCTGTTATTTCTGTCTTTGCTTTCTTGCCAACATACTCAGAGTTTCTTACCCAATCTCTCAATTTAAAACAGTTTTCAAAGAACAAATACATTTCCTCTAAACACTCGTCGCTACTTAAATTTTGCTCATTAAGTTCCAGATCTAAAACTTTTTTATAGTATCTCTCTAGCCTATTCCATTGTTCTAAATAATCTAGCATTTTATATATAGTAGAAAGTAACAAGATCTTATGTTACGAAATTATTATACCCTAAATACTTAATACTAAGGCTACGCAGAAAGAAAAACAGGATACACAAGGACATATTTAGTTTATTGATTAAATAAAAAAACCGCCCCTTCCTCTAGGCAGTTTTTTATAATAATCTTAGGTTGCCCTAAGATTATTTATCTTTTGTGTCCCCGTAGCCAGGTTTTGGAACTCTTTCCACGACACGATCCTTTGGATGACGTCGTGCTTCCTCTACAGTAGTGAATTCACCAGTTTCAGCATCACGACCACGAAGGGTTGTTTTTGAGTTTGCACTCATGACTATTTAGTTTCGCTTGTGTTGTTAATCGGGTGTCATATATGATAGAGTATAAGTATTCGACGCTTTGCTCTAAAATATCTAGCTTCTTGAAGAAACCGACCGGAGCATTTGGAGGAGGTAATCTCCCAATTCAATTTAAACGCCCGGAAAGCCACTAAAAATGTGGTCTTTCGTTGTAAGTGTAGCATACATAAGGCTTGTCAAGCTGTCAACTATGTGGAAAACTTGTTGATATCTGTTGACAAAAGGAGTATGATATAAATATGCATCTAGTTCAAGAAAAACTACTAAGTTTATTAAATGAAAAAAACATAAGCGGACTAACCCTTAGAGACATTGGTTCTTTAATCGGAGAAAAGTTCCCCCAGAAAATTAAACATCACCTCTCTCAACTAGAGAGAAAGGGGTTTGTTTCAATAGATAAGAAAAACAAGATTATAAAAAGGGTTAACAAAGAATCAGATGTTTCTGGTATGTTTATTTCAATTCCAATTTTTGGGTCTGCAAATTGTGGCCCTGCGACTGTGTTTGCAGAAGAGCGAGCAGAAGGATACCTTAAGGTTTCAAAAAAGATAATGCAACCCAATAGAAAAGTCTTTGCGTTGCACGCCGAAGGTAATTCTATGAATAAGGCGAATGTTGGAGGGAAAACCATTGAGGATGGAGATTTTGTCATCGTTGACGCCGAACAAAAGACTCCCCAATCCGGTGAATATGTTGTCTCTGTTATTGATGGAATGGCAAACGTAAAAAAATTCATTGTCGACAAAAAAAACCAGCACATAGTCCTTCAATCTGAATCAAGTCAGGATTATTTTCCAATTTTTGTACACGCTGAAGATAATTATCAAGTTAGTGGCAAAGTTGTAGACGTTATAAAGAATATAAATTAATAACATGTTAAAATAAAGTCATACATTCATGAAGAAAAAACAAATCAAATTTAAGTTAGCAGAATTATTCTCCGGCCCAGGAGGACTTGCTCTTGGTGCCGTTAATTCTTTTGCTGAAAATAAAAGTACAATTTACGGGATAGAGTCTGTTTGGGCAAATGACTATGACGCCGACACTTGTAAGACATACGCTCAAAACATTCACAACGGGAACGAAGAAAATGTTGTTTGTGCGGACGTCAAAGAAATAGATTTCGGGAAAGTACCCAAGTTTGATGTACTTGCTTTTGGTTTCCCTTGTAATGACTTTAGTATTGTTGGCGAGCAAAAAGGTTTCGATGGTAAATTTGGACCTCTTTATTCTCACGGAGTTAGGGCAATAAATATACATAATCCAAAGTGGTTTATTGCAGAAAATGTTAGTGGTTTACAGAGTGCAAACGGGGGACAAGCTTTTAAGCAAATTTTGAAGGACCTCGGTTCTGCAGGAAAGGGTTATGTCCTTACGCCACATTTATACAAATTTGAAGAATATGGTGTGCCTCAACAGAGACACCGAATTGTGATTATTGGAATAAGAAAAGATCTCGGATTAAAATTCAAAGTGCCGGCACCAACTACAAAATATAACTATGTAAGTGCGCGCAAGGCGATAGAAAATCCGAAAATATCAAAAGACGCGTCTAATCACGAACTTACTAACCAGTCTGCGGGTGTTGTTGAGCGCTTAAAATATATTCCTGCTGGCGAAAATGCTTGGTATGAAGGAATACCTCAACACTTAAGACTGAACGTAAAGGGTGCACGCATGAGTCAGATTTATAAAAGACTTCATCCTGACAAACCTTCGTACACCATAACTGGAAGCGGTGGCGGTGGAACTCATGTTTATCACTGGTCAGAAAACCGTGCACTTACAAATCGGGAACGTGCAAGATTACAGTCTTTTCCTGATAATTTCATATTTGAGGGTTCAAAAGAAAGTGCTAGAAAGCAGATTGGTATGGCGGTCCCCCCCCTTGGAGCGCAAGTAATTATTTCTGCTGTGTTAAAAACTTTCGCAGGTACGCCCTACGAATTCATAGAGTCAAAACTAACTAATGGAGAAAATAACGCTCAAGAGATAGCAAGTCTCTTTGATTCAACAAAAGTTGTAACTACAGTTGCTTTATAAGTTCTTGCCAGTCTTCTTTTAATTTCCTTAAAAGGCCGGATTCTTTTACGAATCTAGTGCCTTCAAAATCCTGTCCTGGAATTTTATCTGTTTCTCTTAAATCTGTGTAGTGACACCAGCCCACAACTTCACAGGAGATATTGGTAAATTCAGGCATTAGATCTTTGTACTTTAAATAGTGCGGTCTGCCTTTTACTACTTCGTTGATTTCTTCCTTTGCTATTCTAAGTAAATGGTCGTCTGGAATGTCTGGACGGCAGTAAATATAAATATCAGACCTGCGTCCTTTAATGTTAATTTCATTTGCTCCAAGTACCAAGAAGGCACTTTTAGGTTTTGATGATTTTATTCCTACCCCAATTTTAGGAACCCTCATTTTTCCGTTATTCTTAATTCCTGTAATGTCTTGTAAGACAATTTGTTCACGAATATCAAAATCGAGGTCAACGTCTACACCAAATTCTCTTTTAAAGAATTTTCTAACAGCAACTTCTCCCAGTTGTCCTTTGACCCAGTTTGTTATTTTTTGTCCAAATTCTCGCTGTCGTCCAGTGCCGAAATCTGATTGAACGTAGTTTCTGAAATGCTGTGCGAGAGCAAAATCCAAACACAATGCGTAATCATCTTTAGTTAATTCGACAGTCCTCCACGCCACTCCTTCTTTCCATTTACGAAGTACTTCTTCGTCGAAATAGAATCTGCCCCGTGCGCCAATCCTCGCGATGCATGGAAACTCATGCGCATTCTTAAAGTAGTTATCGAAGGTTTTCTCGTTAAGACTGAGATATTTAACAGCGTCTTTTTTGGAAAGTGGATTTGCCATTTTTATTTCGAGAGTATGACACAAAAAGAAACTCTAATCAATTTAGTAAAAATACTAATTATAATAAAATACTTTCGGCTCTGTACATTTAATAGAATTTCCAGATCCAATGAAAAGTACTTATGAAAATAGACTTAAGAAAAAACTAACTAAAAAAGTTATGGAATCAAACAATCTGTGCGCCCGGTTGGGATCGAACCAACGACCTTATCCTTAAAAGGGATCTGCTCTACCGACTGAGCTACGGGCGCATAAACTTGATCATAACAGATTCCTAAAAAGCTTCAAGTAAAAACTGCTCGAAGGCTGACTCGGCATCTCGGCCTGCTTGGCGAGCTTCTGGTAAAAGGGAAGAAAGACGAGAGGCAAAATTTTTTAACTCCGCTTCGGAAAATTTACGGAAGTCTTTTTTCAGAAGCATTTCTTTTATTTTCCAAAAAAGCACTCCAACCAGCTCTTCCATCCCAACTCCAAGGTCCATCGCCTGCCTGAAATAAATCCAGAGATTTAACTTGTCTTTAGCCCCGAATGCATTTGCCACTAAGAAATTATCGAATTTCTCTTTTTTTGCTTTAGGCAACTCAAAGATATTGAGTTCAGCTCTCGCTTTTTTGAAAGCATCTAGAATCGGCTTGTTTAATTTCCCTTCTAAAAAAATAAAATCATTCTCCGACTGGCCCATAAGTTCTAATTTCTCTAAAACAAAGTCTTGCGTTTCTTCATTTTCAAAAATATTGGAAAATATTGCCGCTGATTTTGCAAAAAAAAGGCCAGCCCCAGAGTATAAGCTCTCTATTTGAATTCTGTCAAAGTCATTTCTGTTGATAAAAAAAGTTTCGGTACTTACCGGTATAGCCTTTATGAATTTTTCATAACTGGCAAGTTTCTGCTCTGTATTATCACCCCCGAAAAAATAAATCATGATTTAGAATCTAACTAATTTTTTGTATTTTGCATAGGCCTCCCCGTATTTCTCGAGGAGAATTCTGTCGTGTTTGTCCATAAATACAAATTTAGAAATAAAAAAAGAAATAACTGTAAATAAAATTACAAAAAAAGCATTCGCAATAATCCCAAATCCTAAGATTAAAAAGAAAAGCCCCCATTGCGTAGGAATCCGAGTATAACAATACGGCCCACGACAAAAATGTTCCACCTTTTTTTCTTCGACTTTCTTTAAATCACGCCCAGTCTTCTGCGCCCAAATAATTAACAAGGGAGCTAACCCTAAAAACAAAAAACCAAAATATGAAGCGAAAGAATTATTGAAAACTCTAATTGGATAAACAAGATCCAAGGCAACTCCAAAAAGCAACAAAATAAAATAAAAAGAGTACGAATGCGCCAAAACCTTATGCACTTTGTCTTGAGGGAGATTGTTTTTCTTGATGTTTTGGATATCCATATCTCTTTATTATAGCACAAATACCCTACTTCACTTCTCCGAAATTATCACCCGAACCAAAATGTACTTCAAGCGGAATATCGGTTTTATAATGCAAATACGACCGCTCCAGGACACCCTCCATGGCACTTTTTATTATCTTTTCGGCTTTTCCCAATACCTCTTTTTCTATTTCATATACCAGTTCATCGTGAATCTGAAGTACGAGATGTACTTTGTCTAACAAATTTATATTTCTCAAATCTTCCTCCGCATATCGTATCGCCAGCTTAATAATGTCCGCCGTAGCTGTCCCTTGGATAGGCGCATTGGTAGCGGTTCGTTCCGCCATGTTTTTCAAAAATGGAATTCTGGAATTTATATTGGGGAAATTTCTCCGGCGACCAAATAAAGTCTCTGTGTAAAAATTCTTTAGAGTAAAAGCTTTGACTTTTTCTAAATAATCTCGCACTCCAGAAAATTGACTAAAATAATTATCATAAAACTTTTGCGCTTCTTCTCTGGTACCACCAAGATTTTTCCGCAAAGCTGTAACCCCCATGCCATAAATAATGCCAAAGTTTATCACTTTTGCTTGGCGACGCATTTCGCTATCCACTTTTTCTAGCGGTACACCAAACACAAAAGACGCCACTCCAGCATGAATATCCTTTTTATCGCGAAAAATCTGCGTCATCTTCTTGTCTCCCGAGAGCATCGCCGCTACTCGCAATTCAATCTGACTATAATCAAAAGCACAAAGTTTAGACCCCTCCTGAGCAATAAATCCCCCTCGAATTCTTTTACCTAGTTCTGTTTTGATCGGTAAATTTTGTAAATTTGGATCTTGTGAAGAAAATCTGCCTGTCGTGGTGGCATTTTGTAAAAACTTTGCGTGAAGCCTACCGTCCACACCCGCCATGCTTGGAATAACATCAACATAAGTAGAAAGCAACTTTTGCAATTCTCGGTAAGCCATTATTTCTTTGATAATTGGATTTTCCTCTTCCAATTCTTCTAAGACTGAAACTTTAGTAGAAAACCCGCCACTTGCATTTTTCTTGGCTGTTTTTTTATTGGGAGATTTTATTCCCATTTTATCAAAAAGCACTTCGCCCAACTGTTTCGGGGAATTAATGTTAAATTCTACTTCAGCCATTTTGTAAATTTTTTTTGTTAACTTATTTAGCTCATCATGATACTCTCCAGATAATTTTTCAAAATATTTTTTGTTTATTAAAATTCCATAATCTTCCATCTCTTTAACAATGTTCATTATCGGCCGTTCTATCTCATTGTAGATTTTTTCTAAATTTTTTTCTTGAAGTGTTTTGAAAATATATTCAGAGGCTGAAGTAAAGTCACTGGTATTCGCAAATAATAAAATATCATCAAGTTGTGGATTGGAGATGTCGGAATTGATAAGCCAAAGAGCGATACTCGCTTCCTGGAGCTTTTGCGGATCTATTCCCGTAGCGCCTAAAGCACTAGGTTCCAGTGCTTTAGGCACTACTGTTAAACCAAAAAAACTTTTCAGCCTTGTAAACAAAGACCGAAATTCAAATAAAACAAAAACTTTTTCTATCTTTTTTAAGTCCGCCGTTTCCCAAAACGACTGAGCAGGCAAAGAAAAGTTAAGGGGCGCATCAGTCTGGATAGTCGCTAAGGTTTTTGAAAACAAGGCTTCTTCTTCATTATTTTTTATCAACTCCATTATTCGTGGACTAATACCCACTTTTTTAAAAGATTCTTCGTCTTTTTTTATTGTCTTATAAATTTCTTCAATAGTTCCAAAAGTAGTTATTAGAATGGTTGCCGTTTTTTCTCCGATACCCTTGATCCCAACAATATTATCCGATGGATCGCCCCGAAGTCCTTTATAGTCTGGCAAAAGTTTTGGCTTAAAACCAAATCTTTCCACCACTTTTTCTTCATCGTATAAAATTGTTTCATTAATGCCTTTCTTCAAAGTATAGACTTGCACTTTTTTATCATCCACTAATTGCATGGTGTCCATGTCACCAGAAGCAATAATTATATTTATGTTTTTATCTTTTTTATATTTCTCTACAATCGTCCCCAACACATCATCTGCTTCGAAGCCCGGGCTGTCATACATAGAAATATTGAAGGCTTCGAAAATTTGACGAGATTTTTTTAATTGCATTATTAGAGCATCATCAGCCTTTACTCTGCCTGCCTTATAGGCATCATAAGCAACATGGCGAAATGTCTTCCCCGGCAAATCATAACAAGCCACAATATAGTCCGGCTTTAAATCAGTGATTATCTTCATCAGCATGCTTGCTAGCCCATACAAGGCCCCCGTAGGCTCGCCCTTGGAAGACAAAAACTCAGGCAGAGCATGATACGCCCGGTGAATAATAGCGTGCGCATCGAGCAAAACTAAGATTTTATTCTTTTGCATATCCTCTTTAAGCATTATGTAAATTATATAACTAATGTGTTACAATTCATACAACATGACGAATTTTGATGATGAAAAACAGAAGAAGCAACTAGAAGACTTGTATAAAAAAGAGGAGGAAGAATTGGTGGCGAGTCTAGCAGAATCAAAATACAAACTTCCTTATATTGATCTATACCAAGTCAGCATTGATAATGAAGCGCTCCGAGCGATACCCGAGAAAGATGCCATGGAAATGAATGTGGCGCCATTTAAGCTTTTTGGTAAAAATATTTTCATCGCTGTTCGCTCACCATCGGAAAATCTTTTTGGAACATTGAAAGACATCGCCGAAAGAATAAATCTAACCCCCGTCTTTTATATGGCTTCGAATGCGAGCTTGCATAAAGTTTGGGAAAGGTATAAAGAAATTTCGATGGCAGAAAGTTCGAAAATCGGAGGACTGGATATATCTCTCGAAGTTCTCCGAGAAACAACAAAGAAAATAAATCACATCCAAGATATAGAAAAACTGATCATCGAAGCATTGGAAGGAAATAAAATTCATAAAATTTCCCGTCTGCTTGAAATAATTTTGGCGGGAGCCATCGCCATCAAAGCTTCCGACATCCATATTGAACCGGAAAAGGATCGGGGAAGATTGCGACTCCGTCTCGATGGTGTACTAATGGATATAAATTTCTTTGGTCTAGACATTTACCGCTTGCTTAATTCACGCATTAAGCTTCTTTCTGGCATGAAATTAAGTTCGAAAATCGCTCAAGATGGCCGTTTTAATATTATTGAGGGAGAAGAAGAAATAAATATTCGTACTTCACTTATCCCCGGCGCTTATGGCGAGTCAATCGTCATGCGTATCCTAGACCCCAAATCCATCCAGCTGGACTTCGAAGAGTTGGGAATCGAGCCTTACCTTTTTGAAATTGTGAAAAATGAAATTGTAAAACCTAATGGTTTAATTTTAGTTACCGGTCCAACTGGGTCTGGAAAAACAACAACTCTCTACGCATTTCTGCGAAAAATATATTCAACCGAAATAAACATCATTACGATTGAAGATCCAGTAGAATACCACTTGCCCGGAATAACTCAGACACAAATAAACTTGGCGAAGGGATACTCGTTTTCCGAGGGACTCCATTCAGCCTTGCGTCAAGATCCAGATGTCATCATGGTCGGAGAAATCCGTGATAGCGACACCGCTTCGATAGCTGTGCAGTCCGCCTTGACCGGCCACATGGTCTTCTCGACACTTCATACCAACAATGCCGCTGGTGTCATCCCCCGCCTGATTGACCTCGGAGTAAATCCAAAGATTATGGTATCGGCATTGTCCATCTCTATGGCCCAACGGCTAGTTCGCAAGCTGTGTAATTCTTGTAAAGTAGAAAACACGCCGAATGAAGAAGAAACCAAAATCATAAATGAAATCTTGAATGGCATGAAAGAAGAAGGTAAAGACCTATCAAAATATCTGCAAAAATATAATATTAAAGAAGGTGAAGCTTTCAAAATTTTTAAGGCAACGGGTTGCGAGAAATGTAATAGCACCGGCTTTAGCGGCCGAATAGGAATTTTCGAAGCAATCAAAACTAACGAAGCAATCGAGAAAATAATCCCGGATAATCCTTCAGAGCGAGAAATTAAAAAAGTGGCCAAGACCCAAGGCATTCTTTCCATGCGCCAAGACGGTATCGTAAAAATTCTAAATGGCACAACTTCTCTCGAAGAAGTAGCGAGCGTAGTGGATTTAAAAGAGGAGTAGGGAGTTTTAGAAAAATTTTTAAAAACAAAAAAGCATTAATCTCTAAACAATCCTTTTCCAGCTGAGCTAGAAGAGTAACGAATTATTAGAGGATAGCGCCAGTGAACTAATAAAAGTACCAGAGCGTCCTATGCAAAATCATATAACCGATGGCTGATTGCTTAGAGATTAATGCCTTCATTAAAAGAACTCTACATCTATTTTACTACATCCTAGGAACAACAAATGCTATAATGTTGATAGCTCTGTTGATACCATGTTGATAAATATCCAACATTCACAATATAGCATAATATGAATAAAAAGTCAACCCCGAAAACTGAAAAGGCTGATGACTCTTTCCTAGATCAAACCTTGCGTCCTCAGGCTTGGGATGAATATATTGGCCAGAAACATATCAAAGACAATATCCGCATCCTTCTTCAAGCCGCCGAGGAAAGAGGGCACATTCCCGAACATGTTCTTTTTTACGGACCCCCAGGACTAGGGAAAACTACCCTCGCCCATCTGATCGCCAAAGAAACAGGCCGCCAGATGAAAATAACTTCCGGCCCCGCTATTGAGAAGGTGGGCGACTTGGCGTCTATCCTGACCAACTTATCTCCCGGTGATATTCTTTTTATCGACGAAATTCACCGACTGAATAAAATGGTGGAAGAAATTCTCTATCCAGCGATGGAATCTGGCGTTCTTGACATCATCATCGGCAAGGGTCCATCGGCTCGGACTATCCAGCTCGACTTACCCCCCTTTACTTTAATAGCGGCCACGACTCGAGTTGCGCTTGTTTCCTCTCCCCTTCGTTCAAGATTCTCTGGAGGAGTTTTTCGTTTAGAATTTTATTCAGAAAATGAAATCGCCGAAATAGTAGCTCGCTCCAGCAAACTTTTGAAAGCAAAATTAGACAATAAAGCTCTAGAAGAAATCGCTAAACGAAGCCGTTTCACTCCTCGGACGGCAAATTATTTTTTGAAAAGAGTTCGAGACTTCGGACAAGTGCATAAAAAAAGTCTAGATCAAAAAACAGTGAAAGATGCGCTCAACATGCTGGCCATCGACGACCTTGGACTCAACTCTTCCGATAGAAAATTTCTAGAAATATTGATCGAAAAGTTTCACGGCGGGCCAGTGGGATTAAAAACAATCGGCGCCGCCATGTCCGAAGAAGAAGCTACAGTAGAAGAAGTGATCGAGCCATATTTGATCCAACTCGGGCTACTAGAACGCACTGCCCGGGGCAGAGTGGCAACCAAGAAAGCGTACGAGCATTTGGGGTTCGACTTCAAAAAAGGTCAAGAGAAATTGCTCTAGCTTCCGCTAGGTCTTTCCTAGCGGAAGTATAGAAATTACTCTAAAAAGACAAAAACCTCGATGAATCAAAGAGATTCAAAGAGGTCAAGAAAGATATATCATTTTTCAGAAATGACACTGGATAGATTTGCATCTATCGGTTTGTGAGTTAAACTCACTAGTTTCTTCAGACAGAAAGAACAAACTGTTTAGAATGAGGGCCCCCGTCCGGGTGCGCCCTCTTTCTTGCCGGGGTGGTGGTCCCCCAGCGTCGATCACCCGCCGATATGCAAAGGCTTCGCAGGAGTCCCGTTGACACTGCCTACCGTCACGCCGATAACGGCAGATTCGACTTGAGCAGGGGCGCCGGTGTTGTCGTTGCCGGGGCCGTTGGTGTACTTGATGTACGTTCTCATGGTGTTTGTTCCTTGTGTACTACGACACCCCCACGATCATCTGTGGGGTGTATCTTCTTTTTAAAGAATATATCTATCTATCTATGCAAATGAGTTATCCACATCCTGCATTCCTCCCCTCCTTCATCAAGGAGGGGTTGGGGGTGGTAATTCTTTAATCACCACTTCGCCCCCGACCTATGTCGGGGGGCACTCCTCCTCCATAAGGAGGAGATAAAATAAAATCATGGTAAAATAAAATCATGACAAAAATTCTAGGCATTGATCCAGGTTTTGAAAGACTGGGAATAGCAGTGTTAGAAAAACCCAGCATAGGAGTTTCCTATGACATCATAGGAAACTCCTATGCTGGACAAAAAAAAGAGAAAGTTATTTTTTCTGAATGTTTTAAAACTTCTAGTAAATTGGAATTCTCCGAACGGTTGAAACTAATCGGCGAAGAAGTAAAGAGGGTAATCAAAGAATACAAACCAGAAGTACTGGCAATAGAAACTTTATTTTTAAATACAAATCAGAAGACAGTTATGAGAGTGGCAGAAGCGCGCGGAGTGGTGATTTATGAGGGAGTACAAGCGGGACTTTCTATCTTTGAAGCAACACCCTTACAAATAAAAGTAGCCACCACGGGCTACGGTCGAGCGGACAAAACACAGATAAATAAAATGGTGAAAATACTCGTCGATATTGATAGTTTTAAAAAATCTGATGACGAATTAGACGCTATCGCCACAGCCTTGACTGCCTTTGCGTATTTAAAATTTTAGAATTTAACTATCTTTCTAACTATCTTTATCGGGATCTTCTTCGTCGAGTCCAAAGTCTTCATGCATACCCTCTGGTATCTCTAATTCATCATCACTATCGCCACCTATTCTAAAACCACTATCTACAACTTCATCTTCATCATAACTCATATTTTTATTTGGAAATTAGTTAATAATTTTGAGCCATGCTCAAATTTCTTACTTTGTAGCAAAATAAAAAATAGTTAGCAATAGCAAGAGGACTTAGAGTGTGGATAACTCTAAATTAGAATTCGGACAAACTTTTTTTTCCCTATTCGAAGAGTCAAATCTGTAGAAATTTTCAGATGGACCTCTAGAATATTTTGATTCTTCACTAAATCATGAACCGCTTTCTCCCCCACTAACCTGCGCCATTCACTCTTGGAAGATAGAATTTTATTTTTCACCAACACCTCGCTTAGAAGCTCGTCTATTTTGCATTTTATTTCCGGCATTGTCTCGGGGATTTCTTTTTTCTGAAAAGTGTGAATGAAATTCTCTTGGGCTTCTTGAGCGGCATCTTCCCCGTGACAAATTTTTACAATTTCATGAGCAAGTTTCATCTTGAGATCACGAGGGTTTTGTTTTCTTGAATTATCTATTTCTGCTAAAGAGAGATTCGTGCATAATTTTATATATTTATTTATTAGAGTGTCCGGTATAGACATAATCTTCCCAAACATTTCTTTTGGTTTTTCATCTAAAGCAATATAGTTCCCAAAACTTTTACTCATTTTTTTTACTCCATCAAGGCCTTCCAGTAAAGGAAAAGTTACCACATCTTGTTCTGGTTGGTCGAAGTGTCTTTGCACTTTTCTTCCCATTAATAGATTAAATTTCTGATCCGTCCCACCAAGCTCAACATCCGCCTTCACTGACACAGAATCATATCCCTGCATAAGAGGATACATGAGTTCTAAAACAGTTATATCTAAATCATTGTCCATTCTTTGCCTAAAGTCAGCCCGTCTGAGCATCTGATTTACAGTGCCTGCCTGGGCTAAAGAAAGAATAACTTCCAATCCCTTATCGAGCCATTCGCTATTGTATCTTACTTCTGTTTTTTTTATGTCTAGAATTTTTCCAGCTTGATTTAAATATTTTTTCATATTTACTTTTACTTCCTTTTCAGTAAGTACTTTTCGAGTTTCTGTTCTACCTGTTGGATCACCTATCATGGCAGTGTAATCACCAATAATAAGAACGGCTTTGTGCCCTAAATCTTGGAATTGACGCAATTTTCGTAACGGCACACTATGTCCCAAGTGCAGGTCGGGCATTGTGGGGTCAATCCCAAATTTAACTCTGACTTGTTTACCAGATAGTAATTTTTTCTTTAGATGATCTTTCTCTATCACCTCTTCTACCCCCCTTGTTAAAATTTCATCTATTTTTTTCTCATCTGTAACAACTTTCATACTCGAATGATACCACATTTTCTGATATAATCTAGAGAATGAAGAAATTTTATGATATGTATAAAAAATGCAAGCAGAGTAGATTTGCTAGGAATTTAATAATGTTGGGGGTGAGTATTTTTATTTTATTCACCGGATTTGTAATCCTCTGGCTTGTTTCGATGAAAATTCCTGACTTTCATTCCTTCGAAGACAGGATAATAGAAAATTCTACGAAAATTTACGATCGCACGGGCGAAATTCTACTTTACGACATCCATCGAGACACTAAAAGAACAGACATCTCGTTCGAAAATATGGGAATAAATATCAAGAACGCCACGGTGGCCATCGAGGATTCTGAATTTTATAACCACAACGGAATAAGGATCACTTCTATTCTTCGAGCGGTGTTGTCGAATTTCCTCGGCACGGGCCGTACCCAAGGTGGTTCAACCATCACTCAACAACTGGTAAAAAACACTCTCTTGACTCAGAAAAAAACTTATACTCGAAAAATAAAGGAATGGGTTTTGGCCATCAAAATAGACCGATCCATGCCAAAAGAAAAAATTCTAGAATATTATTTAAACGAGGCTCCTTACGGAGGGACCGTTTACGGCATAGAAGAAGCAAGTAAAACTTATTTCAACAAGAGCGCCATTGATTTGACCCTCTCGGAAGCGGCTTATTTAGCATCTATCCCCCAGTCTCCAACTTCACTTTCTCCCTACGGAAAAAACAAAGAAAAACTAGAAGCAAGGAAGAATCTCGTCCTTTCTAGAATGTTGGAACTTAATTTCATCAACCAAGAAGAACACGACAAAGCAAAGAGCGAATTAGTTGTTTTCGTTCCGCAAACAACCACTGGAATCAAAGCGCCTCATTTCGTTTTCTTTATTAAAGATTATTTAGAAGAAAAATACGGCACAGAAACAGCCGAGAGGGGTGGATTAAAAGTGACAAGCACGCTCCATTATGAACTCCAAGAAAAAGGAGAACAAATTGTTCAAGAAGGCGCTCTAAAAAATGAAAAAGATTGGAACGGAACAAATGCCGGCTTAGTAGCAATAGACCCCACCACAGGGCAAATTTTAACCATGGTAGGTTCTCGAGATTACTTTGATAAAAATATTGACGGAAACTTTAACATCGCTACCGCTTCCAGGCAACCAGGGTCTTCTTTCAAACCATTTATTTATGCGACAGCCTTTAGTAAAGGATTTACGCCTGACACAGTACTCTTCGACCTTCCTACAGAATTCCAAAGCACCTGCAATGCGGCAGGAAAAGCGCTCCCGGGACACAACCAGCAGGATTGTTATATGCCGGATAATTATGATGGAAAGTTTCGAGGCCCGCTCAGTCTGCGAGATGCTTTGGCGCAATCAATTAACATTCCAGCGGTAAAACTTTTTTATTTGGCAGGACTTTCTGATTCTTTAAGAGTGGCAGAAGACATGGGCATCAGCACCCTCAGCGACATTAGCCGATACGGACTGACTCTGGTCATCGGAGGGGGCGAGGTGTCGCTTCTTGATTTAACTTCAGCTTACGGAGTTTTTGCTAACAATGGGACAAGAAACCCGCAGACTGGAATTTTAAAAATTGAAGATGCGAGTGGAAAAATTTTAGAAGAATTCCAGCCCAGACCTCGAGAAGTTTTAACTAAAAACACGGCTTTAACTATCTCGGATATTTTAAGTGATGAGAAATCCCGCATCCCGACTTTCGGCGCACGATCTACGCTTTATATCCCCAACAAAACCGTTGCCGTAAAAACCGGAACGACTAATAACAACAAAGATGCTTGGACTATTGGCTACACTCCGTCTGTCGTTGTGGGTGTTTGGGCAGGCAATAATGACAACAAACCGATGAAAAAGGGTGGAGCGGCGCTTGCCGGACCCATTTGGAATAAATTTACAAATGAAGCATTGAAAATTTTACCGGATGAAAAATTCGAAGAACCAAATTTAGAAGTTGATCCACGAACAGTCAAGCCTGCCTTGCGTGGATTCTGGCAAGGAAACGAAAACTTTTTTATTGATAAAATTTCTGGCAAATTAGCCACCGAACTCACTCCGAAGGAAACTTTAGAAGAAAAAGTAGTGACCAATGTGCATTCCATTCTTTTTTGGATAGACCGGGATGATATTCCGGGAACTCCACCCCAAAATCCTGAAAAGAACTGGCAATTTAGCCATTGGGAAATACCCATTCAGAATTGGTGGGCGCAAAATAGAGGAAGATATGGCACAACAACTTTGGGAGAAAAACCAAATGAAGTAGATGATGTGCACACTGAAGCATCCAGACCAATTATTTCAATTATTGAACCAAATAAAGAAACGACTTATCCTCGAGATAAAAAAATAAATTTAAAAATTTCAAGTTCTGGCCAATACCCGCTTGCCAAAATTGATATTTTCATCAATAACATTTATCTGGGAACTTCTAACGCTCCTTTTATTTTTTCTTTACTCCCTTCTGAATTAGAAAATCTGCAGACGGAAAATGAGTTGAGAATAATTGGTTATGATAGTGTTTCTAATAGCAATGAAACGAGTTTGAAATTTGAGGTAGTAAACTAACTTGGAGGAAGAACCTCCAAGTTTATTATCGATTCATCGGCATAATGAGATAAGTAAACGAGGAATCAGAAACTGGCGATACCACTATCGGGCTAGCGACACCAGATAATTTTACCACAAGGCTGTCAGTACTTATCGACTGGAAACAATCTAGAAAATATTTATAATTAAAACCAAGTTCCACTTCTTCCCCCGTTAGAGCGGCATCCAAAAATGTTTTATTTTCTCCAATATCGTTGTTCGCAGAGGATAACTCAAAAACTTTTTCCTTTGGCGCGATTTTTAAAATTACTTGATTAAATTTATCCGAAAAAATATTTGAAAGTTTTAGCGCATTGAGCAAATCCTGCTTCAATACCGTGGCGGTGGTTTCTGAATTCTTTGGAATAATCTGCCGATAATCTGGGAAAATCCCATCGATTACTCTGGAAGTCAGATAAACTCCCTCTGAAGAAAAAGAAATTTGATTTTTATTAAAACATACCTTGATGTCCCCTCCCACCTCTCCAAAAACTTTCACAATTTCTGAGACATTTTTAAACGGGAGAAGCAGACCGGTGATTTCTGGGATCCCTTTTATTTTAATTTTTTTCTCCGCCAACCTAAAAGAGTCTGTGGAGACAAACACCAAATTATCTTCGTTGGTATAAATAAAAACACTTGAAATTTCAGGTTTAATGTCTGATACTGAAGAGCTATAGTAAACTGATTTTATCCCTTCGATTAATTTCTTGGCTCCTATTTCAAAAATGGTGCCCACCACTTTTGGGATCGTTGGGAAGTCGTCGCTGATTTGAGCTTTTAACTTTATTTTACTTTTTTTTGTTTCAATCAACAGATTGCCGTTAATGTCTTCGAGATGGATATTCTCGTTTTGAAAAATATTAGAAAAGATATTATTCAACACCGAACCAGAAATAGCGAGCATCCCCTCTTTTTCTATTTTAGCTGGAATTTCTATTTCAATCCCAAGACTTAAGTTGGTGGCCCTCATTTTCAAATATTTTCCAGAAGCGATTAATAAAATAGAATTTAAAATTGGTAAGGTTAAATTTTTACCCGTGATTCTTTCTATTTGAGAAATTTTATTTTTAATATCCTCTACTTTGCATTCTAATTTCATGTGTTTATATTTTATATATTAAATTTATTAATACTATTAAGGGTGTTGATAAGTGGATAACTTTTTTTATTTTTAATTTATCGGGTTGTTGGTGTTTTTTATTTTTAATTTAAGTCTAATAACTTTTAATTACTTAAACATAATTCTAATTTGTTCTAATTCTTGTAAAAGTTGCGGGTCGTTTTTCAAGTCGTTTTTCACCTTTAAGCAAGAGTGGATGACAGTAGTGTGATCCTTCCCCCCCAGCTTTTGTCCAATGAGTGGATAGGAAACACTGAAGTCTTCTCTTAATAAGTACATCACCACTTGTCTGGCTTTGACTATTTCTTTCTTTCTAGTTTTTTCGTAAATCGAGGCTTCTTCTATTTTATAATGTTCACTTACTATTTTTACAACATCTTTGATGGCCATATTCTTCTTGGGCTTCATGTTGTTTTTCAATAGGTTCTTTACCTCGACGAGAGTAGGAGGTCGATTTTTCAATCGATATTGGCAGACGATGATGTTTAAACTTCCTTCTAGTTCTCGGATGTTGCCCTCGACGGCTCCAGCCACATATTCAATTATTTCTTTGTCTAAATCCACACCAAGCTCTTGCAATTTTACTGTTAAAATCGCCAGACGAGACTCAAACTCGGGCGGAGAGATGTCCACAATCATCCCAGCGGCAAAACGGGATTTCAAACGATCGGCCAATTCCGGAATGTAGTTGGGATGTTTGTCGGAAGAGAAAATAATTTGTTTGTTATTTTCGTAAAAAGTGTTAAAGGTGTGGAAAAGTTCTTCTTGGATTTTTTCCATTTTACCAATGAATTGGATATCGTCGATAATTAAAAGGTCATATTTGCGATATTTTTCTTTAAAAGAATTTGCTTTATTACTCTGGAGAGAACTGATAAAGTCGGTCGCAAATTTTTCGAGCGTCATATAATGCGCTTTTTTATTTGGATATTTTTCTTTTATTTTATTTCCGACGGCTTGGATCAAGTGAGTCTTGCCGAGACCCGTCCCACCATAAATGAAAAAGGGATTGTATCTCGTGCCGGGGTTGTCGATGATCGCTTGAGAAGCGGCATAAGCAAGCTCATTGAAAGATCCAACGATGAAAGAATTGAAATGGTAACGAGGATTTAGATTATCTTCCGGGTTTATATAAAGATCTTTTAAGGGTAATTCTTTATTTACATAGGATTCATTTTTTATTTGGGTGCCCTCAGTAGTATTTTCTACTTTGGTAATAATGTACTCCACTGCTCGCATGTGCTCGTAGGCGTCGGCGATGGTTTTAGAAATGAGCTTGTTGTATTTATTCATCAGCCAGTCACGAACAAATTCGTTCGGCACCCCAATATGAATGATGCCGGCATCTTCTTTGATAATAGAGGTGTTTTTGAACCAAGTGCTGAAATTCGCTTTCGACATACCTGTCTCAATTTCAACCAGACAATTTTTCCAAAGCTGTTTTGTATCCATGATTCCACATTCTATACTATTTCTAGCACTAGGGGTATTGTAAAAACTTACTAACTATGTTGATAATCTGTGGATAATATTATATACTAATCCCATGTCTCAAACATATCAACCCAAAAAGAGAAAACGAGCCCGAGCACATGGGTTCCTAGTTAGATCCAGAACTAAAACTGGTTCCAAAGTGTTATTGCGCAGACGACAGAAAGGTAGAAAAAAACTCAGTGTTTAATTTGGTTTAAGATGCTTCCTAAAAAAAACAGAGCCGATAAAAAGGCAGTAGAAAAAATCTTTAAAACAGGTAAATTTTTAACTTCCTTCAGCCTCACCTTTAAATTTATATTAAATAATAATTCCACCGTTCCACAGATTTCTTTTATTGCGCCCAAAAGTGTCGCTAAGCTGGCGGTGCAAAGAAATTTATTAAGAAGACGGGGGTATGCTGTTTTGGGAAAATATATTCAGAAATTTCCTTCGGGGCTTGTGGGCGCTTTTGTTTTTAGGAAGTATCAAGACGATATTTCTATCATCGAAAATGAAATTAAAAATATTCTCAATAAAATTAATTAGTTTTTACCAAAAATTTTTATCTCCTAGGAATAAATGTGTCTTTTTTCCATCTTGCTCGGAGTACATGAAAGAAGCAATAGAAAGATATGGCATCCCTCGAGGAATTTATTTAGGATTTTTTCGTATTTTGCGTTGTCATCCGTGGCAGAAAAATCACATTGATCCATTAAATTAAATAATTCTTTTTGCTAAAAACTTTAATTCGGGGTAAGATGGGAGAATGTTCTCATTTATTTGGAATACACTTTTATATAAGCCATTACTCAACGCCTTGGCTTTTTTAGTTTCTGTTATCCCTGGGGGAGATGTTGGTCTTGCAGTGATTATTCTGACTATTCTGGTCAAAATTATTCTCTTCCCTCTTTCTCAAAAGTCCATCAAAAGTCAGGCCGCCATGGCTCTGCTGGCTCCAGAGCTTGAAAAAATTAAAAAAAGTGGTGTCAGTAAAGAAGAACAAGCCAAGCTTACCTTTGAACTTTATAAAACACACAAAACCAATCCTTTTTCCGGGTGTCTTTTGGTTTTAATTCAAATTCCCATAATTTTTGCTCTTTATTATGTTTTCTTTAAGGGAATAAATTTTGAAAATGGGTTGCTCTATTCTTTTATTCACATTCCAGAAAAATTAAATATGATGTTTTTAGGAATTCTGGATATGAGTCAGAAAAGTTTAATTTTGGCAGTTTTGGCTGGGGTATCTCAATATTTACAAGCGCACTTTATGCCTCAGCCACCAGTTTCTGGTGTTCCAGGCGCCAAGACGGGCACCTTTGCTGAAAGTTTTAGTAAAAGTATGAATATGCAAATGAAATATATTTTCCCATTTGTGGTTACTTGGATTGCTTACAGTATTTCTGGAGCAATTGCGTTATATTGGATTACGAGTAATATCTTTACTGTGGGTCAGCAGATTTATGTGAGTAAAACAGAAAAAAAAGTATTAGATGAAGAAGTAAAAATTTTAATTACCGGAAAATAGATATGGACAAAGAACAAATACAAAATTTAATCCAGGAATTAATTGCGAAGACAGGAGTATCGTTAGAAAAAATCACCATTTCAGAAGAAAATGGGGGGAATACTTGGTACTCTATTGAAGTGAACGAACCACATTTTTTTATTTCGCAAGACGGTGAGGCGCTTTATGCTTTGAACCACCTGGTGCGAAGGATAGTTGAGGGGAAAACCCCAATGACGGTCTTAGGGGATTCCCCTAAGACCGTCATTGGGGGCGAAGCAGGATCTTTCTTGATTGACATTAATGGTTTTCAGAAAAAAAGAGTAGAAAACATTCGAGCGGTAGCCCATATGATGTCTGAGCGAGCGAGGTATTTCAAATCAAACATAGAAGTCGATCCGATGTCTGCCTTCGAGCGCCGAGTGGTGCATGAATTTTTATCTGATTCTACCGATCTTCAGACTGAATCTGTTGGTTTTGGATCGAGTCGGCGGGTAGTGATCAAGTATATTGGTATTTAACTTGGAGGTTCTTCCTCCAAGTGGAGGAAGAACCTCCAAGTTGCTACTTCAAATCCAATTTCCACAGAAAAGAATCTTTTTTATTTACAAAAAATAAGTAATCCTCGTCTTTATCTAAGGCTAATTTTATTCCATCAATTTCTTCTCCACCGGGAACGGTCAGAGGGTCTAGGAGGAGGGTAGCATTTCCAGTTTGGATATCTATTTTCCAGAACTGGTCAGAGAAAGACACTTCTCCCTGATACCAAATATCTGGATATAGGCCAGCATTAATAAATTTTGGCACAGCGCAGTAAACAGCCTCGCTTGTCTTATTCCAAAGACATTTTTCTGGCAAAGTTCCTATCCCCAAGCTGTTTGAATTCCGACTGTCTGCATAAAAGACAGAAAGCAATAAGCTGTTGTCAGTATAAATAATAAATTTTCCATCCGGACTCAGAAGCGTGGTGAGCCCATTTATCTCACCCAAGACTTTCAGCAGATTCTTTTTGATTAGATCGAGACTGTATGTATAGCCGGGGGCATTCCCAGAAGGTTTAGTCGAAAGGAGGATTGTTTTTTCATTCCCCCATTGCGAAAGCCATTCAGTGAAAGGGGAATCAAAAACTTGAACTTTTTTGTTATCTAAGAAGTTTAAAGTTGTTCCTACTATATTGTTTCCAATCTCAAATAAATAAAATATTTTTGAACCGTCTGGAGAGACACTAAGGTCTTTGATATTGTTCGGCAAGAAGGATCCTTTTATTTCGTTTTCTTCAGCCAGATCGCCACCCAAGTATTCTTTCGGCAACGAGCCGACGAAAGTTTCTATTGTTTCTCCTCCCCCTTTCAAATAGCGCATGACCACAGACTCACCTTTGTTGCCGAAATATGCGTCATATACTTTCGGGATAATTGTTCCTGAAAACTTTCTCTCTTCTATTTTGTCGACAAATGATTGATAAATATTTCCGTTCGCTTTTGCCACATAGCGTAAGGCGGGCATAAATTCTGTGGGAGGCGGAGTGGGCTTTTTTTTATCTCCTCCTTTCTGAGGAGGAGTGCCCGAAGGGCGAGGTGGTGTAGAATTATCACCACCCCCAACCCCCTCCTCCATAAGGAGGGGAGGAATCAAGGATATTTCTTTTAATCTTTCTTTGATAAAAATTGTATATCCGGCAATGGGCATGCTGGAAACTTTTACTAATTTTAACTTTTCTGTTTCTTCCGGACCGGGTTCGTAGCCGGATACATCGACAGGTGGATTCCCGGCTGAAGGAGTTCCCTTATTGCTGGCAAAGGGATTGAATCGGGCGATAAAATTTGTGCCTTCACTTTCTTCCTCTGTTCCATTTTGGAAATATAAAAACACAAAAACTCCAATAACTACCAGAACTAAGACGATTATTAAAAGTATAAAATTTCTTTTTTGCATAAAAATTAAAATTTACTCCTACATGAATTATAGGCACCCCATTGTGTCCAGCTTCTAGCTGCTTTTAAATTTTTTGCGTATGTTATGTTGTTGGTTGGATTTGTAATATAACCAATACAAGATTGATATTTTGCTTGGTCTTTAACACTACAATCATATTCTATACAAATACTACCACTTTTTTTTAAGCAAGTTCCCTGTGTCCCACTTCCATTTACTTGAAATACTCCACTACAAACGCCTCCTGGAATTTCATTAGCGTGCGCAATCACATTTATTTGAAATAGTCCATGAGAAAAGGCTTTACCGTCACTACATTTATCTACTGTACTTTGCGCAGCTGCATTACCTTTGCTCTCTCCATTGCATATAGAAGAAGCTTGTTCTCCCGATGTGAATCCAGCATTTTGTAATGCCGCAGGGCTACATACACCAGTAGTTATAGGTTCACATGTTCCTTGTCCCGAATAGATTTTTAATTGTTCCGCCATCTCCACACTTACAGTCGCTGTTTCTATTTTAATATTTGTATTTAATAAATCAGGATTGATTGTATTCAAAAGCGCCCAGGAGCCGAGGGCTAAAATTAGTCCGAAAATCGCATCCCTGATCCTCTCTTTGCCATGTTCTTTATTTCCCGGCAATTCACTGGTCATGTACTCTATCCCGCCCACCACAATCATCACCACCGCCATGACTGCGGCTATGCCGATAAGTAACCCAATCATTAGGTTTAAATACCCACCCAGAACATTATCTTCGCCGGTTTTCGGCGCAGGGTCGAAAGTTGTTATATCGGGTAGTGGAGCCAGAAGTTTGTAACTACCCGGGGGAGTTGCTGGTGGAGCGTCTGGTAAACGACAAAAATTATTTGCCGTTTCACGAGGTATTCCCTGTTTAGTATATCCCAATATGCATTCATCATATGTTTCTGCGTAAGCTTTATTTATTGAACCAAAAAGTCCAACCAGTACAATCAGTATTAAAATGTATTTTGAAAATTTCATTGTTTTAAAATTCTATATTCACCTCTTTGCTCATCGTTTGGAAAATTTTGTCCATGTTTTCGATAACCAGTCGGAGCTTGGCCGTTCCAGAAGTTCCGCTTTGTATTCGCAGAGGCATGAAATTTTTCTTGAAGTCTGGCACAGGCACGGCAGTGTCATTAATAGACCAAGTCCAGATCAGGTAGGGATGCAGTAATTCTTTAGGTGAAATGAAATAAGGCGCCGCTTCCACAATCATATCTGCATTTTCCATTCGATATGAATCAGAGAGAGCTCTTTCCCAAATTGTTCCAAGCGCATTGTCATTTTTATAGAAAACAATTTTCGGCTCCGCTACCCCCACCTCAATGTTTGCTTCAGAAGAATATTTCTGATCTACTGTCGAGGCTACTACTGAGACAGTATTTGAATCTTCTAAATAATCATTCGTATAAATGAAAAAATTTTTACCATAACCCGACGCTTCTTGATTGTTGGTATAATCTTTCTTCCAGGCATAAGTCATGTTTTTTGGATCAACCAAAGAGCGCCTTAGGCTCTCTGGAGAGCCTAAGGCGCTAATCTCTGGCATTGCAACAATCTTAATTTCACTGTCTGCTGTGGGCATAGCTTTCCCTCTATAGAATGGTGGAACGAAAGAATCTGTCGCCTGGGAGAGGAGCACCATCACGGAAGGTCGGATGATTATTCTTTTTTCTAAATTACCATCGGGGAAAGAAATATTGGCTGTAATAATGGCTTCCTCTCCGGCGGCGGGGGCGGTAAGAGAAAATGACTTTTTACCGATTCCAGACAAAACATTTCTGCCATTTAAAGACCAAAGAATCGAAACACTGTCTAAATTATTAGCATAACTACTTAAATCAATAGTGACATCTTCATGTGGGGCTGGATTTTCTGGCGCAATGTTGACCAAGACACTACTCGAAGAAGCCGCCCTGATTTTATTTAAACTGAACGAGAAAATTATTCCAAAGACTGAAAGGATCACAACTAAATATAATGATAAAAGTCTAAACTTCATATTTTAATTATATCATATCTACTGTCTGCCCAGCTCTTCTTTTTCGTGTTCTTCTTTAGCTTTGCGGTTTGATAATATTTGCGAAGGGTCGGAGGTGATGATTTGATCTTCGGTGTAAGAAGCAATTATTTTTATCGCCACATGCTTTAATCCGGCAAAGAATATTCCTTCTCCCACATTGGATTCGAGCAGAAGATACTTTTCTTCGTCAGAAAGATTGAAAGTCTTTTGCAGAACATCAATCGTGGTCGGAGATTGTTTTAGTAAAAGCTGGATAGAAGAGTTGGTGATGATTGGTATGCCATAAGGCGAATTCATAAAGTCTCCCGCATCCTGAGTGATGGTGGAAAGACCCAAATAATATTTTCTGCCTCGCTTGGCAATAGAATAAAGGAAAGAGGCAGTGTCTTCCGACTTCATCATCCACCAGGCTTCGTCCACTACCAATAACCTTTTCTTTAAATTTTTCCTGATTGAATTCCAGATGTAGTGCATGATGATATACATCGCCACTGGTTTCAACTCGTCTTCCATGTCTCGAATAGAAAAAACAACAAATTTTTTATTGATATCCACATTGCTGGGTCTGTTTAAAAATGTGGCCCAGGAACCTTTCGTGTATTTTGCTAATCTCTGCACGACAGAATCACTTCCATCCATGCCTCCCAAGACCATTTCGAAATCCGAAAGGAGCGGAGGGTCAATGTTCGAAAAGTCTGACTCTGGGGTAATGTCTTTGATGGCATAAGTTTCTGAAATAGCTCTGTCCACCATCGAATCTTCTTCGGGCGTGAGTCCTCCGAGCATCAACCGGAAAAGTCCGACTAAATTTATAATATTTGACCTGAGAACATCTTCCGCTGTTTCGTCTTCTCGGGGAATCGGCAAGTCAAAGGGGTTCATGTGATGGTCGCTCGAGAGAGAAATATTAAAATATCTTCCACCGACCGCTTCTGCCAAGAATTCATATTCTCTTTCTGGGTCGATAACGAGAACATCAATGTCGAACATCAGAGATCTTAAAATTTCTAGTTTGGTGGCATACGATTTACCCGAACCGGCCTTGGCAAAGGTGACAGAATTATAATTTTCAAGCGAAAATCTGTCGAAAATCACCAGACTTGAATTATGTCGATTGATTCCATAAAGTATTCCACGGTCGGAAGTTAAATCGAAAGAAATAAACGGGAAAACGCTGGAAAGTGGCTCGGAGTTTAATTTTTGGTGAATGTTTAGACGGTCCGTATTGATCGGGATGACGCTTTTGAAACCATCTTCTTGCTGGAAAAGCGCTGGTTTAATATAGATTAGTTTTGACTCCAGCATTGATTTTATTTCATTTTCCAATTTGAAAAGTTCCAAATCATTATCGGCATAAATGGTGATGTAAATACCCACATCGAACATTTTTTCTTGCGCCTGAATTAAATTATCCCGCAACCCTTCTAAATCTCGGTAAGCAGTGTCCAGCATTGGATCTCGGACCATACCCTTGGCTTCTCGCACATTGATCTGGCTTTGCACTTCCGCCACCTTTTTCTGAAATTGTCGCAAGATGAGCGATGTATCTATTGGATGAATAAAAATTGAAATGTCAAAAATTTTATCTAGATTGATAATCGGAGAAAACCAATTGTCCGTCAAGAATCTGGGGTAAGAGATAATGAAAAAAGTGCGAGCGATTTTGTCGCCTAGGCTAATAGACTTCGATTCAATTTTAAGCGCAGAGGGCGCAATGATATCTTGAAGCTCGAAGGAGGCGTTCTCGTAAATTTGATCCGGCAAAATGGGCAGAATGGAAGTTCCCAAGAGGCTGGAATTTGAACTTCCTCCACCAAGCTTGGCGTTTTTTCCTCCAAATAATTTTTTTAAAAAATCCATCATATTATTCTATCCTAATTTTTCCTTCCACTTCTCCGGGGTTAAAAACTTTATAAAATACTTCTACTACTTCTTCGGTGCCAAGTTGAGCTGAGTTTATGCCACAACGACCAAGTCCCTGCTGAACGACACCCACCCTCTCCTCGAGCTGGGACCTCTTTTCTTCGAAGTCTTCTTGTTTCTCTACCCGTGCCTCTTCTTTGCTTTTCCGACCAAACAAACGACCTAATATTCCGGAATTTGATTGAAAAACATTATGGGTATAAGGCACCACCACGAAGAAACTTTTCGTCATGATGCTGACCGAATCGGTGAAATCTCTGATGAAGGCGATGTATTCTTTGGTTTGTAATTTAAGCAAGGGCTCCGTCTGCGCTTTCATCCGCTCTTCTAAAAGTAAGAGATAAGGTCGAATGTCCAGTCTTCTCGATTGGATTGAAATCTGCGCAGTGAAATCAAGGGTATTCAGAAAATTTTGGAATTGCAGAATGGTTGCTTTCTGTTCATCGGATGATTTCAAAGACAAGTTGATCGAGTTGGCGAGCACGACCGCTCGCAAGGAATCGTCTTTCAAGACGATTATTCCATCACGGATTTCCTTGATGGGCACGAACTCTTGAGTTGATTTTGCATTTAATGACATATTTTTCTTAATTTTCTGGGTGTTTATTTAAATCTAGCACATCCAAACTCCAAGCCAGATCTCGTAATTTATTAGCGCCCAACTTTGCCCCACCCTCTATCTGCTTTCTCTTTCTTTCTACTTCCAGAGCTTCTGCTTTTTTTCTGCCGTCATCTATTTTTCCTTCTCGTCTTTTCCAAATATAAAGTTTACTTTGCATAAAATAAGTCAACCCCGCTTCAACCATGTTGATAAAAGGTTTATCGTTCGGTCGATAGAAAGTGAGTAGCAGCGAGATTCCAGCTACAGCTAAAATCGGCAGAATCCCAATAGTCAGACCCAATAATTTATAAAGTACAAAACACAAACCTGCTCCGCCCGCCAAGTAGACGAACTCTTTGAAAGTAAACGGACCGAAAATTTTGTCCTCGATCTCTAAAAATTGTGGAACTTGGAATCGCATAAATATTATTCTGGTGACAAACGATAAGGGTCTGCTTTGGGCGGATAAGAAGAAGGGGCTGGTTTTATCGGGGCATCGATCTTTGGAGTAATATTTTCGAGGGTGTGGGTGGTTTTTATTGTTGGGGTTTGAACAGAGGTGGATAATTTTTGCAGCAACATCGGGTGGATGTCTTTTTCCCCGACAATTTCAATCCCTGCGGAACTAAAAATAGAGTTTTCTTTTTGAGATTCTTGTCTTTTTTGAAATACTTTTTTTCTTTCCGTATTCTTTATTAGTTCTTCTCTGATTTTTTTGAATACTGAATTATTCATTTCGTCTGCCAGTTCATTTGCGGCTATTTTAGAAATTCCCATTCTTTTTTCTATTTCCTTCGGGTAATCCTCAGGTGCTAAAAGTCCACATAACAGCAATTCTGTTTCAAGCTCCAGATCGCCTAATTGCTCGAAGGTGTAGCCCTTCTTCGTTCGGAGCGCCAAGATAGCTTCCCTCCAGTCAACAGCATTGATGGCGTTAATAGTTTCTGTGGGCAATTCCCTTCTTGCCTTCTCTATTTTTATTTGTAATAAATCTACTGTGTCGTTCATGTTATTTTTCTTCTATAAAACTTGAATAATCTCCGCCAGAAAGAATAAAATTAACATTTTGTTCGTGGTTTGGATTTTTGTTAGGTAGATTTTTTTTAATATTTTCTTCCAGAAGATTACTTATCGGAATGAATATTTTTTCTAGTGTTTCGTTTGCAATTTTTTCTGCTTCAGCTTTGCTGGTACCGACTTCATTTTCAATATTTTGCGCATAGAAATCTCCGTTCTCAATACCCACCAACACCAACAAAGTTTCTACTTGGAAATCATTTATTTCACTTTCTGAAAGTAAATATTTTTTACCAATTTCTTCCGTAATTTTTCCCCAATCCAAAGAATTTATCATATCTTGTGCTTCTTTTGGCAATTTTTTTATCTCTTCTATTGCTATTTGTTTTAATTTATTGGTCATATATTTATGTTTTTGTTTCTAATTTTGCTCTCCTCCTTATATTTCTAGCAGCTTCGTCTGCGCCTGCCACACTATATGCTCCCAGGTTAGAAAATAGTCCCCATGCTTTACTCCAACTACTCTTTACACGATTCGCTTGAGCGGAAGCAACTTTGCCAATTTCTGTATCTAGATCTCTTTGTGCATCGCGAACTTTGTTTTCAGCTACCCCTAAACCAGCTCTAGCTCGTAGATTTGTCTTGTCGTCTTTAGCTTGTGCTAAAGCCATTTGTGCTTTGGTTACTCCTCTTGCATCTCCTGCTCTTTGTGCGTCAGCTAATTCGCCTTTCCATTTTTCTATTGCTTTATTAGCTTCATCTAAGTCTACTTTTACCAAAAGTGTTTTTTCATCTAGTTCTGCTTGTGCATCTTCCACTTTTTTCTTTTTCCCAGAAGTCTTTCTATTTATTGTTTCGTCTGCTCTCTTCATTCTTTTTTCCACTTGTTCTTTTTTCATCTGTGTCCAGCCACCCTCTTTTGTTTTTATGGCGCCAGCGCCTCCAGCTAGGCCTGTAGCACCCAGAAGTTTTCCAGCTCCCGGTATTGTGCGTACATCATAACTTTTACTCTGCAAATAACCTCCAAGCCTCTTGGCGCCAACTTTGTTGGCTAGACCACCCAAACCCCCACCAATAGTTGTTCTTGCCGCCATCGCCGCTCCACCTATCCCCGCTCCGAGTGCAAGCCCACCCACTAGTTTCCCTGCTCCGATTGCCAGTTCTCCGAATTTTCCTCCACCTTTCTTGGCGAATTCAGTGGCTTTCAAGAGAAGAGTCATAATTACTATTGCCGGGAGCATAATACCTAAAAGTGTATGTACCACACCTTCTCCTTTTAGCGAATCGGAAAACATACTTGCCCCATCTGCAAGCAATAAAAATATAAAATACAAAAAGAACATGAAGATTGGCGCCATGAATGACACATTGAGTAAGCGCTTTAGCCACGCATCCCATCCTAAATAGTCTAATCCTGCGAATTTCGGCACAGTCAGAGACATAAAAGCGAAAGGAGAAAAGATGATTAAGATAAAAAGTTCAATTAATCGGCCTAAAAAGCTTAAAGCTGAGATAAAAAGCGCATAAGCGGCGAACAGCATAATCGCTCCAGCGATCACGGTGATTCCGATCAAGATGCCAGTTGAAATAGGTTCTTTAAACGGAGGTCGTCCTGGTATTTTTATGATTACGGCAGATGTAAAGAATTCTGAAGGTAACTTATATACTGGATTAAACGATTGTGTCAAACCCCCGGCAATATCTTTTGTTTCAGTTGCATAATCAATAAGCGATGCTACTGCATTCGGTGCTTTGTTATCTTTTTTAGGAGTGGTATTGACTTTATTGTAGAAAACTAAGGCAAGAACATTGGAAGTGTCAATAACAATGTGAGTCATAAACATAGAAAAGTTAATAAGCAGGGCCATGATTATTACCTGAACGATCATTTTCTTTACATCAGACCCCCCCAATCCTAGAATCATCTTGATGGCTATGTAAAGCAGAACAAGAATGAAAAAAAGATTAGAAAGATCTCGGACTACTGCCCAGGCAGAAGAGACGAAATTTGATTTTAACAATGCGCTACCTAGGGTGATCATGATGAGAAAATTGAACAAAGAAGCGGCAATAGCAAGCAACCAACCTCCAAGAGTGTAAAAGGTCCAATAAACAAATTGCAATATACATCCTTCTATACTACCCCCAGTCCAATCTGAGAGTACACATATTTTACTAGTAACTGCTCTGTCGAATGCTGACTCGTCTGTTGTTGTAGCTGTTGTTGTTGCCCCGATGTCATTCTGTGATCCCGTGCCCAAGATCACTCTCATTGCTTGGCTTTCGCAAATACTCGGACCACTTGCATCATACCCACGATTTTCCATGCAAGTCGCATAAAGACCATCAAAACGAGCTTTTTGTTCTGGGTTTAGTGTTGTAAAAGAAGGTGTTTGCGCCATCACATCTTCCCCCGCACCGAAAAGTCCGGCGAGGATGAGGAGGATGAAGCAATATGGAATTATTTTTTTAATTAATTTTCTCATTTCGTTTTCTACTCTCCAAACTTTCTTTTTCGAAACTAAAAAGGAGTCCAACTTCCACCTGCTGTGCCACAGTCGCTTTGGGTTACATTTGATTCCGTCACTGTTTCCCCAGTAGTATTATTGTAACCATTACAAATACCTAAGCCACTTATGTCATCTAGCAACTCTACATAGGGCTCTTTTAGTTTGGTTGTTCCGGGTAGATTGCCCTTATAGTCCAATACATTGGCTTTCCAGATAACACTGCAACTTAGTTCTATATCAACCGTGAAGTTCCCAAAGATAAAACCAAAACGACGCCACTTCAACACATCTTCTGCGTTGACTAATGGTATTTCTGAATGAGTTTCTGTATTTCTTTGTATAAAAGATTCATGAGTATATCCACCCTTAATAGGCGCATCACAGAAAATTCCTTTTTCCGTATCGGACAAAGCTTGTCCAGAAGATGAAGTGCCACTATACGCACTGAGTGGCCCACCCGGCAGGCTCCAGCCATTTGCTTCTCTTGCTACTTCACATTCCGCTACAAGCTTGTTTAGGTTTACTAATTTTTCTTTTGCAATAGCTAGCTCATTTTTCATATCATCTACCGTATTGCTGTTTGAAATTCCAATTTTGTTTGCATTGTATTGTTTTCTTAAGGTTATCATTATTTTTTCATCAACGGATTCTTTTTCTGGCTGGAGAACCTTGCCATTTGAGTTGAATCTGGTAATAGTATCTAGATTTAGCTTGATTGCTTGCAATCTTGCTAATGCTTGAGATTTTGTTCGTCTTTTGTCGGTTAGTTCGTCTGCTTGTTGAGCCAACTCCCCTATTTCATCTATGGCATCCATGTAAAGCATAGATCTTGGGAGACCCTTCATCATGTTGTTAATTATCCAGTCTTTGAAAAAGTTTACAGCAAATTTTAGTTCCTTGAGAGCCAAATCAGCTTGAGCTGATTTTTTCCCATCATCATCGGTTAGTTTTTCTTGGAGTTTTTTACTATTTCTACTTAACTCATTCATCACTCTTTCTTTCCATCCCAGGTCTGGGCCAGGTTGGCAGATATCAAGGTCTCGGGCTTTTGGCCAAATTTCTCCCATTACTTCAGTAACTCCAGGATCTTCTGAAATTTCATTTGATATTAATTTAAGTTCCTTCTTGGTGTTTTCTATATCGCCGGGGAAGAAGGTATATGTTCCTTCATTTTTAATTCCATCTTTAGTGATAGTTACTTTTCCTGTATTTACATCAAGCTCAGGTTTCGAAGGATCTAATGTTTCATTCAGTATTCCAAACTCATATTTTGTTTCAATCCCGCTTTCTTTATTAGTCTCTTTATCCACGATAATATCTGTAATAATGATAGTTTTTTCACTACTATTCCCGATGTTTTCGTCAACGAACACTCCATCCTTGTCAGTGATGGTAGTTTTGCCATCCAGTTGTTTTACAAATTTATCCAAAACAATTTCTTCGTCCGGGCCAGAATCCCAAGGAACATTAGTTCCATCTGCTGGACCACCAAGAGTCTCTTTATCATACTCCCAGTTGTCCGTTTGAACTACTGGATTTGCTTTGCTTGCAAGAGCATTTAGTCCATCACCCAAGAATTTGTTTAATAAAGCATCAAAAATAGCAGAGATGCTATTACCCAAAGCGGCGCCAAGTTCACCCAATTTTCTGCCTGAATCCAGCGCACCCATTATTTGATTTGCTACTACAGAGCCGGGGGTGGTTGCAACTAAATTCTCGCAAGTATTTTTTCTTGCCCAGACTTTTTTTAGATTTGCATCCCTTGTTTGCCAATCTTTAGCATAAGCCTCTCTTGCTTTGATAGATTCTTGAGTTTCAGCGCCACGATAAAGTGTATCACTGGCAGTAGTAGTGTCACCAACTTCGCTAGTTGATTCATAAACAGCCGGAGGCAACGCAAAGGTTGGGGATTTATAGGTTGGTCTTTGAAATTGATTTGCAAGAACTGTATTGTATGCATTATTCCCATTATTGTCTGCACAAGTTTCCGGAGACAAAAAGCCCATTCCTCGGTCCAGAACTTCATTTACTTTTTGGGCTTTATTTTGGATCGTGCCTTCAAGTCTCCTTGCTAATTCCTCAGTATAGAGCATCTGGTATCCCAGATAATTATTTTGCGGATATTGCGTATTGATTAAGAATCCATTCCATCCTCCAACATCGAAATCACTTCGATATCTTTCGAGCAGGATAGGATCGTCAATGACTCTGCTTAGACTGTATTCCATATTGTTCTCCAGTGTTCTCTTGAAGCCAGCGATTGTGCCCAATGCCATGTTCCTCCCGAAGGGGAATCTCTTCGGATCTCGACCGACGGAGTCTATTAAATTTTTAATTTCATATTTAGCGATGTCTCTGAAGAAAGATTTGGGATTTTCTACGAAGAGCGGCGCTCCATGGAAGCCGGAATTAATCCAGTTAATAGTGCTTTTAGTCATTTGCTGTAAGAATCTTCTGGCGACGGTCATGAGTATTTGTCTTAAAATTTCTTTGGCAACATCTTTTATTTTTAAGCCAACCTGTGTAACTTCCGCCGTTGCGCCTGTTCCAGTGGTAACTGCTGTTGTAGTAGTGCTTGCATCTGTCAGCCAGGTCGAGAACCAAAAGGCTTCTGCTTTTTGGGGTACAGAAAACATGGCAACGGGCGCTATTATTAAAATAATTAGAAGAGCAGAAATTATTTTTTGACTCGTTTTATTTTTGAAGCTCATTTTATACTTAATTATACTGTTTTTTCCTTAGTTACTCAATTTTTGCTGAAGGATCTTTACCAGTTCGTTATTGGCTGATTCTAATGTTGTGATGTTTTCTTCATATTGACTGATGGCGCTCAAGGCTAAGATGACATCAACCTCATAAAGTTGGATATCATTTAAGTTTTCCACCAATCTTTCTATTCCATTTAAAAAGTCGAGATGGAGCGGGGCAATAGACTCCGGAATACTCATCTTTGCCAATTCATTTACTATTTTTTCTGTTTGTTCGATGATTGGATCAAGTTCTGATAATACAGCGACATCAACGGTATTTTCATCAACAATGAATTTTTGCAGTATGTCCATAGCATTTGTCTCAACGGGGTATTTTTTTCGAATATTATCCAAAGCATTATTATAATTTTTGATAGCTTGCAGACTACCATCTTCTATTATTTTTAGATCAGAAAGTAGAAATATTTTTCTCGGCGCAGAATTTTTTATTTTCTCTGCTAAAGATTCGCCTAATTTGTCCATCGTGGCTTGATCTATTACTCCACTTTGGTTGAGCGTTGTCACAGTTGAGAAAAATTCCCTAGAGAATTTATCTGTTTCCGTCAATTCGCCTGTTTCAGAGGTATCTCCTCCCAATTCTCCATCGAAGATATAATCTTCCTGCGCAGTTTTCAGTTTGGCTATTTCCACACCATCGAATACTCCGTCGTCATTGGTATCTTTTTTTGTTGGATCTGTCCCCCACAACCCTTCTTCCCAGTCGAGCACCCCATCTAGGTCAGTATCTCTAGTTATTAAATTCTCTAGTATTTCATTGCCATAAATTAACCCCATTTCTTCTGTACCATTTTCTTTTCCAGCAAGTCCCAACGAGTCTTTATTTTTTAAAACAAAAACGACCAAAACAAATACCACAGCTAAAGTGATTAAAAGTATTCTCTTTTTATATTGTAACCAAAATAATTTAATTATGCGTTAATTATAACATTCTTTAGTAAGCAATATCCAGTCTTCCAGTGTTAAATTCTCCGCCCTCTTGTTTCCCAAAAATGTCAAGGACTCCCCTTGACATGAAATAGTGTTTTTTAAGTTGCTCGAAAGCTTTTTTCTTTTGTGAGCAAAGCCTGCCCTGACTATTTCCCAGAATTTTTTTTCGAATTCTAGGGTGATGAATAATTCTCGAGAAATATTTCTGATAGCGATAATAGCCGAGTCCACCTTTGGTGCTGGGGAGAAATATCGGGCTGGAACCTTCATGATCATTTTAGGCTCTCCATAAGCTTTGACCGAAAGAGAGAGCATGCTTTCTTTTTTATCTTGAGCCATGATTCTTTTTGCCACCTCATGTTGGACCATCAAGACCATGCTCTCTGGCTGATTTTTTTCTGTCAGGAATTTTTTCAAAATTGCTCCGGTAATGTTGTAAGGAATATTGGCAATAATCTTATAAATCGTTAGGTCTTGCCTAACGATTTGAGTTATATCAAAATCCAAAATATCACCATGTATTAAATTTAATCTTTTTTCTTCAATTTCTTTCTTGAATTTTTCTTTCAGCAATGTTATCAGTTCTCTATCTTTCTCGATAGCTATAACCTGACAGCTAAAAGCTAAAAGCTTGGATGTTAAGGCTCCCTTCCCTGGCCCTATTTCTAGAATTACATCATCTTTTTTTATTTCTCCTGTTTCCACAATCTTTCGGAGCGCCAATTCAGATTTTAAAAAATTTTGCCCTAAAGCCTTTTTGGCCCGGGCGAAATTATTTTTAATTTTTAGCCCTAAAGATTTTTTTGCTTTCATAAATGTTCTTGAAGTTTTTAAATATAAATTGTTTTTATTTTACCTTGCTCACCTTCTTTCTCCAACAAGTCTGCTGGAATATCAGTAATAAATTCTGATGGCGCATTTATGTTGCGTGAACCAAAGATCGTGCGAAAATTTGCAAAGGATAAAAATAATTTTATTTTAGCCCGAGTCAGTGCGACATAGAAAAGTCTTCGTTCTTCTTCAGCATCTTCGTTCGCTCGTTTTTCGTTTTGTCTTTCATGGGGGAAAAGCCCATCTTCCAGTCCGGTGATGAAAACATATTTGAATTCTAATCCTTTGGATGCGTGTACGGTCATCAATTTTACAGC